>DAIOUZ010000001.1:0-27206 GCA_036759285.1 Candidatus Limiplasma sp.
CGCAGGTTCAAATAGCAAGTGCAAAAATAGGGAAAGATTAGTTACAAAGCTTAAAGAACCTGTTTTTAGGGGAGTCGAAGTTGAGTTTTTCTCTGGGTCTCCTGTTGATTTTGTACTGGACTTGTTTGACGGAATCGGGAGTAAAGTCATCGAAGTCAATACCTTTCGGGATGTACTGTCGGACGAGTTTGTTGGCGTGTTCGACGGCTCCCTTCTGCCAGGAGGCGTAGGGGTCGGCGAAGAATACGGGCACACCTTTGAGCATCTTTGAGAGATCCTCGTGTCGTGCGAACTCGAGCCCGTTGTCGGTGGTGATGGTGAGGACGTTCTTCCTGTAGGGCAACAGCAGGTTCGCGGCGGTCTTGGCTATCTCCTTGGCGTCCTTGCCGTGCGGCAGGAGCTCGATGAAGATGAAGTTGGTGCTGCGTTCGGTGAGCGACAGGATGGCTCCGTGCCCGTCCTTGCCCGTGATGAGGTCCATCTCCCAGTCGCCGAAGCGTTTGCCGTCAGCCTCTGCCGGACGGTCGTGTATGCTCACGCGGTTGGGGATGCGCCCGACGGCTCCCACGGGTCGTTTCCTGTTCTTGAGCCGGTGGCGGCAGTTCTTGTAGAGGTCGCCCCCTGCGGCCTTGTCCCTGCGGATGACCTTGTATATCGTCTCATGCGATATGCGGACGCCCTTGAGTGCCATCCAGCCCGATATCTGCTCGGGTGACCACTGTTCCTCGCGCAGCAGCCTCACCGCCTCATCGGTCACCCGCTTGGGAATCTTCCTGTTCCCTGGTAGGCGTTCCTTGCGCGTGTCGGCCAGCTCCTGCGCCATGCCATGCGTGTACGACCCATGTTTGCCGCTGTTGCGCCCTATCTCGCGATAGACGGTCGACACGGACACGCCTATCGCCGATGCGATGTCTTTTTTCTTCCAGTTCTGCTTGAGCAACACTTCTATTGTGTATCTTTGCTCCGGGATTAATTGTTTGTACATAGCAATGCAAAATTAGTTAATCTCCGGGAGACTGCGGTCTCCCTTTTCCTTTTTTGTATTGCTATCCATCCCTGCGCACTACCAGTTCGGGATGCTCGGGGTCAGGTTTTGCCGTCCCACACCAGCAATTCGGAAGCCGGTGGAACGGCAAAACCTTCATCGCCTCTTTCGCACTTCTATGTTGAACTTAAGGATTATTTTGCCCATGGAAGACCAAAGAGAGCAATTAGAACAATCATAGTAAACAAAGAGGCTATTGAAAAAACGAGGCACAAAAAAGATCTACCAAGTCTCTGTTCTTCATTTTCTCCTTGAAACATTTCTTTGATTTGCATATAACGTTTCTTATGAAGAAAGAGCCATCCATTTAGGCCGACATCTATCACGACAATAATTATAAAAAAAGTATCAGATGGAGGCGAATAGGTGACAACAAATCTCGCTATCAATGTATAATATCGTACAGACATTACAAAAACACAATACAACCATTGGGATTATGGCTGCTATAGCGGCCAAACTATCTGTGTATTCTCTTCCAAGACCGTCTTTCTTTTCTATTTGGAAGAAGAAATAGAAAAGACGATAGTAGGCTTTTATTAGTCGTTTGATTATTCTTTTCATCACAAGAGGTTATGGATTTTGGGGCAATATGGAAAAGCCATAATGCGATCAATCCTTATTGCATAAACAATAGGTAAATATATCCAACAATAGGTAAAGAAAGAGAGTTCAAGACAAAAAGAAGAAACCATGGCAAGGTCGTTTTTTTCTTTCTCCTCTCGTCCAAAGACTTATATCTTTCAGCTATCTTTAAATATCGTTTCCTATAAACGAACAGAAAATAATTGAGAAGCATTATTATTGCAGCAATGCCATAAAATAGCCACGTTGGGAAAACAGTAAAATGTAAAATTTCAAACCAATATTTAAGAACAAACACAATTGATATTACGATACTTAACGACATTATGGAAAGTAGAATCGTCGCTAGAATAGCAGGACCTATCGTGAATTCTGTTCCACCGTACTGTTTCCCAACCCGAATATATATGGAATAAAACAATTTATCTATACAGTTTTTCATATTGCAGATTATCTACTGTTAATATCACCATAAACAAGCCCCTCAGCGGATTTGCAATCCCCTACCCAGTTAAAATGATTATACCTGCAAAATTAGAAAAAAATCCCAACTACGGTATTCAGAAACTTCGTATTTTTACACCTTAAAAACTACCCTATGGAAACCACAGAGAAAAAACTCTTCCTTTTGGATGCTTACGCGCTGATTTACAGGGCTTTCTTCGCCTTAAGCAAGAACCCGCGTCTCAACTCGAAAGGGGTCAACACCTCGGCCGTTATGGGCTTCCTCAACTCACTCTACGAGATACTGCAGAAAGAAAAACCCACCCATATCGGTGTGGCCTTCGACGTGTCTGGCACCGCACAACGGCAGGCCGAATACAGCGAATACAAGGCCAACCGCGAGAAGATGCCCGACGACCTGCGCGACTCTATACCTTATATAATTAGGCTCATCGAGGGCTTTAACATCCCCGTCTACGGTGTGGAAGGCTATGAGGCCGACGATGTCATCGGCACCTTGTCGAAGAAAGCCGAACAACAAGGCTTCACCACCTATATGATGACCCCCGACAAGGACTTCGGGCAACTCGTCACCGACAAAATCCTACTCTACAAGCCCGCCAAATTCGGCGAGCCGGCGCAGGTGTGGGGTCCGAAAGAGGTGTGCGAACGCTACGGCATCAAGGAGCCCAAGCAACTCATCGATATCCTCGGCCTCTGGGGCGATGCCGCTGACAACATCCCAGGCATCCCTGGCATCGGTGAGAAGACCGCTGCACAGTTGGTGGGACAATATGGTAGCGTGGAGAACCTCATTGCCCATGCCGATGAACTGAAAGGCAAACAAAAGGAAAACGTCATCAACTTCGCTGAGCAAGGCCTGATGTCGAAGGCACTGGCAACTATTAATCTAGAGGTGCCCGTCGAATTCGACGAGGAAGAGCTCAAAGCCAAAGACCCCGATGTGCCCGCGTTGATGGCTTTGTTTGAGGAACTGGAGTTCAAGACTTTTGCGAAACGGTTTTTGGAGGATTATAAGACGAAACAATCCTCTTGGGTCGGCCCTTCGACAGGCTCAGGGACCTTAGCCTCATCGTCAATGCGAGGAACGAAGCAATCCAGGGAGACTGTGGGGAGTCTAACACCCGATTTGTTTTCCACCTCAACCCCTTTGGGCGAACTTGACCTTTTCCACCAAGGGGACAACGACGGACTTTTGGAGTTCTCAGACAAAGACTCGGCCAAGACCGTGGCACACGACTATAAACTCGTAGAAACCGATGCGGACATTAAGGCATTGGTGGAACTTCTATCCAAGCAAAAGCAGTTCGTCTTCGACACTGAGACGACCAACATTGACGTATATTCCGCCGAGTTGGTGGGCGTTTCTTTCGCCATCAAGGCGCATGAGGCCTGGTATCTTCCAATGCCCGCTGACCGTGAGGCATGCCAGAAGAAACTGGAGCTGCTACGGCCTTTGTTCGAGGATGAAAGCATTATCAAAATCGGGCAGAACCTGAAATACGACATCTCCATGCTGGCGCAATACGACATCATGGTGAAAGGCAAGCTGTTCGACACCATGCTAGCGCATTACCTCATCGAGCCAGAACAGCGTCACAACATGGATTACCTTGCCGAGGTCTACCTCAACTACCTCACCATCCCCATCGAAGACTTGATTGGCAAAGGCCGTCAGCAGAAAACCATGCGTGAGGTGCCTGTGGAGTTAGTGAAGGAATACGCCGCCGAAGATGCCGACATCACACTGCAACTCTATGAGAAACTGCTGCCCTTGCTCAAGGAAAACGGTGTGGAGAAGCTGTTTTACGAGATTGAGATGCCGCTGGTGCCCGTGCTGAGCCGCATGGAGGCTAACGGTGTGAAGATTGATACGGAAAACTTACAGCAAATCAGCGAGGAATTTGGCAGAGAGATACGAAAAATCGAAGAGCAAATCTACCAAGCCGCGGGCACACCTTTCAACATCGCCTCACCGAAGCAGTTGGGCGAAGTCCTCTTCGAGCGCCTGCACATCGATGAGAAGGCCAAAAAAACCAAGACGGGACAATATGCCACAGGTGAAGACGTGTTGCAGAAACTCTCCCACAAGCACCCCATCATCCAAATGATTTTGGACTACCGCTCGTTGACCAAGCTGAAATCCACCTATCTTGATGCGTTGCCGGCTTTGGTCAACCCGAAAGATGGCTTGATTCATACCTCTTATAATCAAGCTGTGACCGCTACGGGGCGCTTGAGTTCCAACAACCCCAACTTGCAGAATATCCCCGTACGCACTGAGAAAGGCCGTGAAATCCGTCGTGCTTTCGTGCCACGAAGTTCACAATACACGCTTTTGGCGGCAGATTATTCTCAAATCGAGTTGCGTATCATTGCCCATCTGAGCCAAGACCCCGCCATGGTCGCAGATTTCAACCTCGGTCATGACATCCATGCCGCCACGGCAGCCAAAGTGTTCCATGTGCCGATGGACCAGGTCACCAAGGAGCAGCGCAGTCGCGCCAAGGCGGTCAACTTTGGCATCATCTACGGCATGTCGGCCTTCGGTCTGGCTGAGCGCATGGAGCTCTCGCGCAGCGAGGCCGCCGACATCATTAAAAAATACTTCGAGGAGTATGCGGGCATCAAGGAATACATGAACCGCAGCATTGCCTTGGCTCGGGAACGCGGCTATGCCGAGACCATTTTAGGTCGCCGCCGTTACCTGCGCGACATCAATGGCGCCAACAGCGTGGTGCGCGGCTTTGCTGAGCGCAACGCCATCAACGCGCCCATCCAAGGCAGTTCTGCCGACATGATTAAGATTGCCATGATTGGCATCCATCAGGAAATGCAACGGCTGAAAATGCAGTCTAAAATGATTCTTCAGGTACACGACGAACTGGTCTTTGACGCCCATCTTGACGAACTTGATACGTTGAAAACCATAGTCAACGACAAGATGGTGAATGCTTTGCCGCTTTCAGTACCGGTAGTGGTGGAGATGAACACGGGTGCAAATTGGCTTGAAGCACATTGATTTTTTTCGTAGTTTTGCCGTCAAAATAGCACAATGGCCATACCAAGGGAAACTGTTGATCAAATCCTACAAGCTGCTCGTATTGAGGAGGTTGTAGGAGAGTTCGTCACGCTGAAAAAGCGCGGAGCGAACCTCATCGGCGTGTGTCCCTTCCACAACGAAAAAACGCCTTCGTTCAACGTGAATCCTGCCCGTAATATTTTCAAATGCTTCGGCTGCGGTAAGGCGGGCGACTCGGCCAAGTTCCTCATGGAACACGAACACTTCACTTATCCCGAAGCCCTGCGCTACCTCGCCAAAAAATACAACATCAAGATTGAGGAGAAGGAACAGACCGCTGAAGAATTGATGCTCCAAAGCGTGCGCGAGAAGATGTTCAACATCAACGAGTTTGCGGATAAGTATTTCGTTGATACATTATGGAACACCGAGGAAGGCAAGACCATTGGCCTCGAATATTTCCGTGAACGTGGCTACCTCAACCCCATCATCCAGAAGTTCCATCTCGGCTACAACCCTGATTCCATCCATTGGGATGCCTTCACCGAACACGCCAAGAAAAACGGTTATTCAGAAGAGTTGTTGGAACAGATTGGCCTGTCTATTAAAGGTTCAAAAGGTTTATACGACCGCTACCACGGCCGTGTGATGTTTCCCATTCACAACTTGACAGGGCGTGTCATCAGTTTCGGTGGCCGTATTCTCATTAATGACCCCGACAAAAAAAGCCCGAAATACCAAAACTCGCCCGAGTCGGAGATTTACGATAAGAAACAGACGCTTTACGGCATCTATTTCGCCAAGAATGCTATCGCCAAACAGGACGAATGCATCCTCGTGGAAGGTTATTTCGACGTGCTCCGTATGCATCAAATCGGCATCGAGAACGTGGTGGCCAGTAGCGGCACCTCGCTCACGATGGAGCAGATACGTCTCGTGAAACGCTACACGAAGAACATCACCATGCTTTACGACGGCGACGCGGCTGGACTCCATGCGGCTTTGCGTGGCACCGACATGATCCTCTCCGAAGGCATGAACGTGCGCGTGGTGGTGCTGCCTCCCGAACATGACCCCGATACTTTTGGCAAGGAGTTTTCGACGGAATATGTCACCAACTACCTGAAAGAGAACGCCAAAGACTTCATCCGTTTCAAGACCGAACTGTTGCTTAAGGATGCTGAAAGCGACCCCATCAAACGCGGGCAGGTCATTCGTGACATTGTGGAGACCATCTCCGTCATCCCCGACAGCATCTTCCGTATCACCTACGTCAAGGAGTGCAGCCGCCTTTTGGACATGCCCGAACAGACGCTCACCAACGAGCTGAATAAGATTCTTCGGGCGAAGATGAAGAAAACCTTAGGCATTGAGGATAATGTGGTTACCGAGACGGAAACCACAACAGTGACTAAGCAGGAGGAAACCGTCGAAGACCAACTACCAGCGGGATATTACCAAGAACGCGAGTTGGTGAAACTGTTGCTGATGTACGGACAGGAAATGATTGTGGATGAGCGCGAAGATGAAAATGGAGAAAAGGTTTATGAGCAGGTCTCCGTAGCACAATTCATCGTTGACGACCTCAAGATGGACGGCTTTGTCTTCACCAACGTCGTCAATCGGAAGATTTTCGACCTTTTCGACCAAGCCATCGATGCTGGCTATATCCCTGACGACCAGTTTTTTGTATCGCACGAAGACGAGACTATTGCCCAATTGGCCGTCGACTTGCTTTCCACCCCATACAAACTTGACCAATGGGATAAGTTCAGCATTTTCGTCAAGCGCGAGGAAAACAATCTGAGAACTACGGTGTTATCATCGCTTTTCCGTTACAAGGACCTCATCATCGAGGAGCGACGTAAGGCCATCGAAGAAGAACTGAAAACCACTACCGACTCCGATGACCAATTCATCTTATTGAAACGCAAGAAAGACCTTGACGACATCCGTAAGCAGATTAATAAAGAATTAGGAATAGTAATAGCAAAGTAGGTTGGCAAGGCCCAATAATACATGTCATTCCATGCCTGAGCTGGTGGGAATGGAATCTATGGATTATTGGGCTGTCCGATAAGTATCATTTTTCAAGCCGCTGCCTATAGATTGACTTCGTCGAATGCAGAGCATTTCCAAATCGCACAACCTCCTCTTGGAATGACATAGGCGGCTGACCGTATCTAAAAAAACACTATTTTTGCAGCTCAAATTAAGCAATATGTTTACCAGGCGTAGAAAGTGGCGTGTGCCGGCCGGACAGGAACCGACAGAATTGGACAAAAAGGTGATGGCGATGGAGAATAAGGGCGCGATGGTGCCCAAACGCAGTCTCATCCGTACCCCAGAAGAGATTGAGGGCATCAGAAAGAGTGGCGTCATCAACACAGCCATCCTCGACCTCGTGGGCGAAAAGATCCATGCAGGCATGAGCACCCTCGAAATCAACGAGTTGGTTCATAACTACACCATCGAGCATGGTGCCATTCCTGCTACACTAGGCTACGAGGGCTACCCGAAAAGCGTGTGCACCTCTATTAATGAAGTGGTTTGCCACGGTATCCCCTCTGCCAAAGAAATCCTGAAGGAAGGTGACATCATCAATGTGGATTGCACGACTATTTTGGATGGTTTCTATGCCGATGCCTCACGCATGTATGTCATCGGCCAAACCTCGGCCCGCAAACAAAAGTTGGTGGACGTAGCCAAAGAATGCCTCTATATCGGCATGGAGGCTGCCAAGCCTTTTGGCTTCGTCGGCGACATCGGCAATGCCATCCAGCAACATGCCCACAAGAACGGCTTCAGTGTGGTGCGCGACCTTTGTGGACACGGTGTAGGCCTTAAGTTCCACGACGACCCCGAGGTGTTGCATTATGGCAAGAAAGGCACGGGAATGTTGCTCGTCCCAGGCATGGTATTCACCATCGAGCCGATGATCAACATGGGCACATGGAAAGTCTTCATCGACAAGGCTGACGGCTGGACCGTCATCACTGAGGACGAACTACCCTCAGCACAATGGGAACACACTTTCTTAATGTCCGAAACGGGTCTGGAAATACTGACACATTAACGACACGCTTCGCATCATTGCTAGGAACGAAGCCGTCCAGAGAATAGCCATAGATTTGTTTTCTGGATTGCTTCATCGTTTCTCCTTGTAATGACGGAAACCGTCCAAGAATCAGAACTGGAAATAAATAAACGTCTGTAAATCAGCCGTGATGAACTGATAGATGACAAACACGATGATGGCGCAGACGACAATCATCAACGGGATCGGCATTTTGGTGAACCAAATGCGGTAACGACGTTTGAAATTCTCAGGTAACCAGTGGATAATCAGACCTATCACGATGAGGATGAAGACATTGCGATAGTGGACGATGATATCTGGGATTCGGTTCAACTCCCATTGACTGCCCATCTGATTGACCATGTTTTTGGCTGTGGTCCACGCTGTTTCATTGGCCTCGGCAGGGTCAAGGTTGGAGCCGCTGCGGAAGAACAAACGGGTGAAGGTGATGAAGGTGAAGGTCTGGAAGACAGCCCAAGCATCTTGTAGCCATTGCCAAGCTTTTTTGCCCCCACAGAGGTTGTAAATCGACCGTATCACATTGCCTGCCAGCACAATCAAGCACCAAACAAACACCACGTTGAACACGGGTCGTGGTACAAAGACAACCAATGCCCAAGTCAGGATGGTGATGTCCAAAATGAATAAAGTGCGGACATAAACGCTCCAGTTCTTCCAAAAACGATAGAAAACCATGCCTATGCCATTCAAGCCGCCCCAAATCATGAAGTTCCAGGAGGCACCGTGCCACAAACCACCCAACAGCATCGTGTCCATACGGTTAATCTCGGTCGTGATTTTCCTTCGCTTTTCAGGAATGAAGATGGCAACAAGACCAAGTATCAACGCGAGGACACCTACACCGACTCCCACCCAAAGACTCCCAGAGAGGAACACTGCGATGGCGGCAATCATAACGATGATGCAGTACGAGCCGAAGGTGGCGTTGCGGTTGCCGCCCAGCGGGATGTAAAGGTAGTCTTTCAGCCAGCGCGACAGCGACATGTGCCAGCGGTTCCAGAACTCGGCAGGATCTTTGGCTTTGTATGGCGAATTGAAGTTCTTGGGCAGGTAGAAGCCCATCAACATGGCCACACCGATGGCAATGTCGGTATAACCCGAGAAGTCGGCGTAGACCTGCAACGAATAGCCAAACAAAGCCATCAAGTTTTCGAAGCCTGTGTACATCAAAGGCTGGGCGAAGACGCGGTCGATGAAGTTGATGGCGATATAATCGCTCAGTACAATCTTCTTTACCAAGCCGTTCATGATCCAGAAAACGGCGATACCAAACTGACGACGGCTAAGGAAATATTTCTTGTGCAGTTGCGGGATGAACTCGTTGGCCCTCACGATAGGACCTGCCACCAACTGCGGGAAGAAGCTGACATAAAAACCGAAATCGAAGATGTTCTTCACCGGATCGATGCGCTTGCGGTACACATCCATGATATAGCTGATGGCCTGGAAGGTATAGAACGAGATACCCACCGGCAGCAGGATTTCATCTACACTGAAGCGGTTATCGCCCGTGATTTGGTTGCCTATCCACGAAAACACGTCGAACACACGGAACTCGAAGCCCGTAAGGTCGTTCAAGACATCGGTGAGGAAATAAGCGTATTTGAAATAGAATAATGTGGACAAATTGACGATTACGCTGAGCGCCAACACGATATTTTGACTTACTTGCCGCCGTCGCGAATGTAGCCATTTGCCCGCAAGGAAATTATATAAAGTAATGAAAATCAGGATTAAAACAAAGAGTCCGCTGGTCTTGTAATAGAAAAACAAGCTGACGAAAAACAAATAGGTATTGCGCAGTAGGCACTTGTTTTTGAACAAGCAGAACACCGCGAACACAATGGCGAAAAATGCCCAAAAATAAAACTGGGTGAACAACAAGGGGTGTGCCTTGTCGAACGAGAACAAGTTCGTCAAAAACTCCAATGCTATGTCAGAGAATGTCTTCATACTATGGCTTATTAGCAGTGGATTTAAGATGTTCGATATATCTGCCCATCAAGGCATTATAGAGCAGGTCGCCTAAAAGTCGGTACCCTTCGCTGGTAAAATGCACCTTGTCCTTCTTAGCCAAACCGGCCTTTTCCCATTCTTCCATCGACTTCAGTCCGCCCATGATGTCGAACTGGTCCCACACAGCTGCGTTGTAAGTTGCACCCAGCTCCATAAACACCCGCTCGACCACCAAACCGTTTGGATTGACCTCATATTTGTTTTTCCTCACCTTCTTGTAACTATCATTATTGGTCACGAAAAGCAAGGCACAATCGGGAGAGACTCTTTGAATGGTGTTGATGAGCTCCTTATAGTTATGTTTGAAGCAAAACTCCGTGAAGTCCTGGTCAGCGGCATCATTAATACCGATGCTGAAAATAACCAAGTCTGGTTTGATGAGCGCGAGGTCGCGTTCAAAATCGACACAGCGCAAATAGGACGGGACACTGGCCCCGTTGACCCCAATGCCGTGCACACAAATGCCCGACATACCACTTTCAAGCAACACGCCTGTCAAAGTGAACTCGCCAGGGACAGTATCGAAAAGGATGCAGACAGAATCGGTATATTGAGGCAAATCAAAAACATAGGACGACTGGCTTTCGTTGTAGTTTCCATGAATTACCGACCCATCGCAACCCACCATAGGCACCACATTCTCCGTCTCAGAGAAACCTAACACTGTCACCTTGTTGAAGGTATACTCAGGGGGTTGATGGGATGGATACCGTTCACGGGTAATGATACTGACTGAAGCCTCGTTATCCGTCGTGGTGATGGCAGCACCCGCAAGACCGAGTCGTTTTTCATATTCCCTTTTCACGGCATTGCGGCAATAGTCCCACTCTCCCGTATACTTGACCATAAAATAGGACGGGTTGTTGGTCTTGCCAGCCGTAAAAGGAAAAACAAAGTTTTGTCCTCCTATCAGATCGGTGCCAATGCCCAACAAATTGTCGCGAAACTGTTGGGTGAACACGCCTGCCTGCACGTGAGAGCCGCCAATGTGCATGATGTTGACATTACCGCCGAAAAACACCACGGAATCCAATTTCTCGAAAAAGCGTTCCATAGGAAGGCTATCGCCAGGATAGATAAGCTGGTTTCGCTCAAAATGGGTGAAGGGATATTCCGGTAAGGTCCTCATCATGGGCTGCGACTGCCCCATGACAGCCCAACCCATCAACACCCAAAACAATGTAAGCAGCAATCGTCTCATCATTCACTTTGGGCATAAGGTTGATACACAGGTAAAAATATCTTGTAAGATTTCTTAATCGAATCCTCTTTTCTGTCACGATTGATGAAATCGACCACCAACTCCTTGGGAACATGCTTGCGCAGCTTATAAAAGTCGTAATACGTCGTGAAGGACTTGGCCAAATCGGAGCCGATTTCCTGAGCGCCGTTGAAGGTGAAATGGATATGGTCGGGGCCTGCCAATGCGGGTTTGTGTTTCACCCATTGCACCATCGAGCCTTCGCCACCCATCACGTTAAACATATCCCAATAGGCAATTTTGTTGCGCAAGGCCATTGCCCTGAGCGAGTCGTTCAGTTCGGGGAGACCTTTCCATGTGCCCAACTTGCCATTGTAACTCTTACCCATATCGGCAGGACCTATGAAAAGCAAGGTGGCTTGTGGTGCTACATGCTTCACATAGTCAATCTGTCTTTCAAGTTCTCTCATATAGGCGACGATACTGTTGGAGGAGGTGATGCCTGGCATCCTATTGCCGCCAAACTGCAAAATGATCATGCGGGTGTCGAGCAGGGCAAACGACTGTCGCATGGTCTGTTCGTTGATGCGTGTGAATATGGTTCCTGAACAACCACGCAAGGCCACATTGTCGATGGCCACGCCCGGCTCACCGTCAAGCAAAATGGCATAAATCTCGGCATTGCCTTTCATGGTGATGGTGCCTTGTTTCACATTCACAGGCAAATTCCAGGTGATCAGCGAAACGCTGTCATTTTTATCCAACACTATGGGCTTCACCTTGACTGTATCGCATTTCAATGAAGCCGTAAACCCTTGACTGTTTCTTCCCAGCAACACAGAAACCGTTGAAATTACTTTTGAGTTTTCGAACGCGCGCAAATGGCTGGTCTGGTTGAACGAGAATGTGCCTTCACCCGACACTTGGGCAAACTGCGACATCACACCATAGCGGTTATGGCTGGCACGACGGGTTGAAGAGTCGCCATAAAGGGTATAACGTTTCAAATTGGAAGCACGCTGGTTGACCGAGATGGTCGGCACGGCCTGGATGGCGGGAATCATGTTTGGTCCCGAGCCACCAAAAAACTCTTGAAGCTTTTGTCTCAGCACCGACGAAATACGGTCCATCTCAATCTGCGAATCACCATAGTGCATCACACGATAGGTCTTGCCTTGGTCTTTCGCCTGCTCAAACAAGCTGAACAGCGAATCAAAATATTCGTAGTTGTCGTCAGGCAGATAGATGCGGTTGGGGTTTTCTTTCAGGTAATCGCGGAAAAAACGAAGGCTGTCGAGCATGTCTTCCGAGTTCATCTCAAAGCTCTTGTTCACCTTGTCCAAAACTTCATCCACATTCACTTCCTCCTGATCCGTGGCTTCCATTGCCTCAGCATAGGAAGGATAACGCAAACTCACGTCACCAACCTTTACTCCATCTGCCGGGAAAAAGTACCAGCCTATCCCTAGCAATATAATGATTGAAAATATAAATATTAAGACCCTTATTGCTTTCATTTCTTGATAATCAATTCTTGTCCATCCCGAATAAAATCGCTTTCAAGATGGTTCCATTCAATTAATTCTGATATAGTTACATGATGTTTCTTGGCAATACTTGTCAAGGTTTCGCCAAGTTTCACCTTATGGGTAACGACTTTTTCCTGCTTTGCTGGTTGAACCACTTCCGCAGGTTTCTCCTCAACCACCGCCGTTTCCACTTTTTCTTCAACGATGGGTTTGGCCTTAGCCGTTTCCTCATATAATCTTTGCTCCATCGATGTGAAATCCTTCACATTCGCTTTAGGGAGCACCAAAGAATAGCCCTCCAGCGGGACGAACACATCCGTCCGGAACACAGGATTCATGGTTTTGATTTGCTCCACACTAAGGTTGGTCTCCTTAGCCAAAAGTTGCACGGAAATGGGTTGCGAGAAAGCAATCATGCTGTCTCCCTCGCTCGGATGCAATTCCGTCACATGGTCGTGATAGGCGAGAAAACAAGCGATGAAGTTGCAAATCACCTCGGGATTGGGAACCAAGTGTTTTTCATATATATCCCAGAGTGACAAGCTGTTGCCATACTCTGCCAGCACATGTTGCAACGAACTGGGACTGTTGGAGAAAGCCAAAATGCTGTGCCACCAGTCGTTGTATTTCAGTTGAAGTTCGGAAAGATAATCCAATGCAGCCTTAGTGGAAGCCTCGACAGAAAAACGTTCGTCGTGACAATCATCGACTGTCAAGCCGTAGTGTAAGGCAACCAAGGTAGGCAATGCCCAAACCCCACAACGATCTTCTTTCTGATAATCCAACTGCATCTCCGACAGGGAAATGGGCAAATACTTCATTTCTACCGGAATGTTACGTTGCAGCAACTCGGTTTCGATATAGCTTTCGTATTTGGTGAATGCTTCCGGCAATTCGCGTCCGCGGTAGTGTTCCACAAATTGGAGCAAATCTTCATGATAAGGCAATGGAATTTCTTTCTCCATCGTTTTCAACTCCTTAGAAATAGCATTGGCATCTGATGACACGCAACGGTTGTTGACGATCAAACAGAAAAGCAGAGACAAAACTATTACTAATGCCTTGAAATTCATTTACTTATACTTTCAAATGGTTAGCATCCCACCTTAGGGAAGCGAGCGGCAAAAATAAGCAATTTGTTTGAATTTAGCATAGGGTTTTTTGCTACTTTTGCAGCCAAAATTTCGCAGCAAGTAAGGAAAAAGTTTAGGGAATGGCACAACTTGACAGGACATTAGAGTTAGAGACAAAGAGTATCAGACATTTGCTTTGGGTATATGCGTTGCCTTCGATTGTAAGTCAAATCATCGCATCGGTTTACAACATCGTTGACCGTATGTTTTTAGGTCAATGCGTAGGCGCACTCGCCATTGCTGGTTTGGCCATCACCATGCCCATCATGAACATCATCCATGCCTTTGGCTCATTGGTGGGCGTGGGCTCCTCTGCTCGAATGTCAATTGTGCTGGGCAAAAAAGACTACAAATGGGCCGAGGACATCTTGGGCAACAGTATGCTGCTGACCTTCATTTTCGGCTTCCTCTTTGTCACGGGCGGCTATCTCTTCATGGATAAAATCCTGACCATGTTTGGCGCTTCAGCCGATACCATCGCCTATGCACGCGAATATATGGACATTGTGCTACCCGGTATGTTCATGACCACCGTGACATTCAACCTTACAGGTTTGATTCGTGCCACAGGCTATCCCAAGAAGTCAATGTGGATCATGGTGAGCGGTGCTATCCTCAACATTGCTCTTGACGCCTTGTTTATTTATGCTTTGGATTGGGGCATCGCTGGAGCGGCATGGGCCACCACTATCTCCATGAGCTGCACGGCTGTGGTTGCCATTTGGCATTTCTTGCAAAGGAGTTCCTTCATCCGTTTCCGCCGTCATGCTTGGCAACCCAAACTCTACATCTTCCGTAATATCTTGCTCATCGGCATGAGTCCTTTCTTGATGAATGTGGCCGCTTCAGGCGTGGTGGCACTGCTTAACAGCCAGCTCATCCGCTATGGTGGCGACCTAGCCGTGGGCGCTTATGGCATCGTTAATACTTTCGGAAGCCTTAGCATTATGCTCATCCTCGGTGTGTGCCAAGGCATGCAGCCCATTGCAGGTTATAACTACGGTGCTGGACATCCTGATCGATTGAAATCTGTCTATACTTTAACGATGAAAGTCAACATGTTGATTGGCTTAGTCGGCGCGCTGTTGGCTTTGACCATTCCGCAGATTCTCCTACGAGCCTTCACCAAAGAGGATGACCTCATCCAGATCGGCATTCCGGCCATGCGCTTCATGCTGGTGATGTTCCCCTTGGTGGGCTTCACCATTACCAACTCTAATTTCTTCCAAAGCATCGACAAACCCTGGATTGCCATCGTCACCAGCCTCTCGCGTCAAGTGCTCTTCCTCGCGCCGATGATTTATATCATCCCGCCCATTTTCGTCAACGCGGGCGGTAATGGTCTGACCGGTGTCTGGGCCTCAATGACCATCTCAGACGCGCTGGGTGCTGTGCTCGCTTTCTTGCTAATGCTAACCCAAAGACATGTGTTCAAACCCTCAGATAACTAAGGTCCCTGAGCCTGTCGAAGGGCCGACTATCTCATGACGGCGTTTCGACAAGCTCAACGACCTGCAGAATAATATGCAAATCACTAACGCTACAACCACCCCGACCAACACGCATATCATAGATTCGTGCGAGGTCAAGAGCAAGGAAGACATGCGGGCTTTTTTGCAGGCTCTGCGTGACGAGGTGCCAGAGGAAATGGCTGTCCATCAGCGTGATTTGGAGTCGCAGGTGCGCGAATGGCGGTCGCATAATTTCTTTTACAGAATTCATGTCTTTCGCAGCCGCACCAAAGATGTGGATTTGGAACTGAAACAGGCTTGGTATCGAGAGTTGTTTTGCCGCGTGGTAAGTTTCTTTTATTTTTGGGACCGCATATAATACATAAAATTATATCTTTGCAACATCAATCCTTACTATTATGAAACGTTATTCCTTATTATTGACCTTTCTTATTCTCTTCCCTGCCTTCCTTTTTGCTGGCGAAGGCATGTGGATTCCCATGTTGCTGCAGTACAACGAGAAAGAAATGCAGGAGATGGGCATGAAAATCACTGCTGAAGACATCTATTCCATTAATCACAGTAGCCTGAAAGACGCCATCGTGCTCTTTGGCGGTGGCTGCACGGGCGAAATCGTCAGCGATTATGGCCTGCTGCTCACCAACCACCACTGCGGCTACGACTACATCCAAAAGCACAGCTCAGTGGAGCACGACTACCTCACCAACGGTTTCTGGGCCATGAACCGCAGCGAGGAGCTGCCCTGCCCCGGCCTCAGCGTCATCTTTCTCCGCGAGATGCGCGACGTGACCGACAAAGTGCTCTACAACATTACCATCGACACACCCGAAGACGAACGTCAAGCCAAGGTGAACGAAAACATCAAGAAACTCATCGCAGAAGTTGAGAAAGAGACCAACTATAAGGTCAGCATCAAGCCGTTCTTCTTAGGCAATGAGTATTACCTGCTGCTCAACGAGGTCTACACCGACGTGCGCCTCGTGGGTTGTCCGCCGAGCAACATCGGAAAGTTTGGCGGCGACACCGACAACTGGGTTTGGCCCCGTCATACGGGCGACTTCAGCATCTTCCGCGTCTATGCCGACAAGGATGGTCACCCCTCCGCATACAGCAAGGACAATGTGCCTTACAAGCCTGCCGAGCACCTCGACATTTCCCTTAAAGGTGCCGAGGAAGGCGACTTCGCTTTTGTGTTCGGCTACCCTGCCCGCACCAACGAATACCTGCCCGCTGTGGCCGTCGACCAAGAGGCCAACCTCATCGACCCCATCATGGTTGACTTGCGCGGCAAGGTGCTCGACATCTACAACAAATACCAGGAGCAAGACCCCAAGGTACGTATTCAGTATGCCTCCAAACATGCTGGACTCGGTAACGGTTGGAAGAAGTGGATGGGGGTAACCGAGGGCATCAACCACTTCCATGGTGTGGAGAAGAAGCGTGCTTTTGAGGAACTTTTCCAAGATTGGGTGATGCAGTCGCGAAGCCGTTACATGTACATGCATCTGTTGAAGAATTTCGAGCAAAATTATAAGGAATTGGAGCCTTACCAACTGGCTTACACTTATATGAACGAGGCCGGTATGCGCATTGAACTCATCAGCTTTGCGGGTCGTTTTGCCCGACTCTCCGAAGTAAATAAAGACACCCCGCAGGAAGATATCGACCGTATGCTGAACCAACTGAAAGGTACCGCTGCCTCTTTCTTCAAGGATTATTATGAACCCATCGACCGTGAGGTGGCTGTCATGGCGCTTAGCGAATATCTGAAGGCACAGCCCGCCGACTTCCGTCCTGCTTTCCTTAACGACATTAAGGATGTGAACGAATATGTCAACAACCTCTTCGACAAGTCGATGTTTACTGACGAGGCCAAGGTAAACGAGTTGCTCAATGACTTCAAGCCCAGCAAGGCCAAGAAACTGGCTAGTGACCCAGCTTTGAAGATTTACCAAAGCCTCATCGGCTTTTACCGCAATGAGGTCTATGACCACATCTCAAGCATCACCAAGGACAACGACCGCCTACGTCGCATCTATATGAAAGGCCAGATGGAGATGCAGACCGAAAAGCGCCTCTTCCCTGATGCCAACTTTACGTTGCGTGTCACCTACGGCAAGGTGGAAGGCTTCAAGCCTCAGGATGGCAAAACCTACAAGCACTTCACCACCCTCGAAGGCATCATGCAGAAGGAGAATCCCGACATCTACGACTATGTGGTGGAGCCGCGCCTGAAGCAACTCTACAACAACAAGGACTACGGCCGCTACGCCGACAAAGACGGCACCATGCACGTGGCCTTCACCGCCAGCGTACACACCACGGGTGGCAACTCAGGTAGCCCGATCTTGAATGCCGAAGGCCAACTCCTCGGCCTCAACTTCGACCGCTGCTGGGAAGGCACGATGAGCGACCTCATCTACGACCCCAACATCTGCCGCAACATCAGCGTTGACATCCGTTATGTGCTATTCATCATCGATAAGTTCGCTGGTGCTGGGCACTTGATTGACGAAATGACCATCGTGGAGTAAGACATACAAATAATAAATAGTACGCAGAATCCGCTGAATTTTGGGAAGCCTACCAGACGCTTAATTTGCGTCACTTTGCGCTTCTCTTAGTTCAGCGGATTCTGCGTGAAATAGCAAGATGATAATTTTACTTCTTGAAGTTCTTATCCAAAAAGTCCTGCGCTTCCTTCATCCCGGCGTCGCGGGCTTTGCGCATGAGAAGTTCGGCATAGGTTTGGTCTTGCTTCACACCGTTACCCGTGTAATATAAAATACCAAGGCGGTATTGTGCATTGGCGATGTTGTGGTCAGCGGCTAGAGTAAGATATTCCACGGCTTTGGTCAGGTCTTTCTCGGTACCCACACCATAATAGTAACAGTCGCCCATTTGGGAAATCGCATACACATTGCCAGCATCAGCGGCGTCTTTCCACCATTTGACAGCAGTCTTTTCGTCTTTCTCCACCCCCATGCCGTAGAAATAGCAGTTGCCGAGGTTCAGCATGGCCTGGGCATCCTTTTCAGCGGCACCTTTTTGATAATATTCAAAAGCCTGTTTGGGGTCGGCATTCACAATTGTACCCGTGCGATAAAAGTTGCCAATGGAGTTAAAGGCAGGACCATTATCTTGAGCTGCAGCCTTTCTGTACCATACCAACGCCTCTTTCACATCCTGCTCCACACCCCAGCCTTTCTCGTAGCACACACCGTATGCATATTGAAACTTGGCATCACCCTGTTCGGCTTTGTAACGGATGGAGTCGATTTGGGCGGCTACTTGTTCTCCCACCGATTTTCCAGCATTATTCAATTGGCTGAAATCGAGAGGTTTGCCTTCTTCCAATTGCAAGACAGGCGTGTTAGGGTTGGCGGCACTTTGACCATTCTCAAAGGTCAAGCCTTGGTTGGTGGGAGGAATCTGTGGTGTCGGTGCCAAGGGCATCCCCGGAGGAATGATGGTCTGGTTTGTTTCAGGCTGCTCCGGTTTTGTATTGTCTTTTTGGCCACAGGCAACCATTGACATTGCTACAGCACATAGAAAAAGAATTCTCTTCATGTTTTGGAGATTTGAGGCTGCAAAATTAGTATTTTTTCTTGAATCACTTCACTTGGAACCTGACACCTAAATATGCGCGCACACCCGACAACGGTCCCCAAACCATCGAGGCATCAAAGTCTTCGTTGAATGGGTTTTCGGCCGAGATGATGGGGTAATTCTGCTTGAAGTTGGTCAAGTTCTCGCCACCGACATAGACTTCCCAGTACTTACCCAACTTCTTGGTAATCTGCGCGTTCATAATGACATAGGAAGGCGAACGTTCGATGTTCTGCCCGTTGGCGACAGCAGTGGCGTTACCGTTCAAGTTGGGCACGCGACCATCCCCGTTGAACTGTGTCGTGAAGTCGAATTGCCAAGTGCCTGGCGCATACGACATCGTGACCAGACCCTTATAGCGGTTGACGAAAGGCTTCTCGCGCAACGTGTCGTTGATGGTCATCTTTACGTCATTGTAACGGAAGGCTAAGGTCAAGTCGAAGTCCTTGAAAATCTCACAGTTGGCCTCGATTTGAGCACTATTGGAGTAGGATTTTCCATCAAGATTATAGATGCGAACTTCATGCGCATTCGCATCTCGGTCAAGGACGATTTGGTTGACGAAATCGGTGCGGTAGAAATCGGCTTGAAGGACGAGTTCGCGCCAACCGATGTCAAAGCTTTTGGCCAGGTTGATGCCGTAGTTCCAAGCTTCCTCCATCTTGGGCGTGTCCAAGAAACGGATAACTCTCGAAGAAGCCAGCATGGTGGAGTTCTCAGCCAAGATGTTAGGCGAACGATAGCCTTTACCTGCCGAAGCTCTGATGGCAAATTCATCATGGGTCTTGAAACGCACATGTAAGCGCGGTGTGTAGAGCATCTTTTGGTAATAGTTATTGTAGTCAGCACGGAAACCCGCAATGATATTCCAATGGTGGTCGTCGCTGAAATTATATTCAACAAAGGCACCCGGAACTTGCTCAACGCGTTGCATTGTACTGTCGTTCAAGTGTTCATCATACTTGTCGTAGGTGAAACTGGCTCCCACGGAATAGCTGTGATGGTCGTTGACGATGTAAGAGTCAAACAGCAGGTTACCATAGTAGGAAAGTTGATTGGCATTGTAGTCGGTGAGGCCATAATAGGAGTTTACCTTGTGGTAGGTCACTTGATGTTGTGTTCCGAGGCTAGTGTCTTTGCGGTCGAAGTGGTAGCCACCCTTGGCGAAAGCTTCGTAACGTTCGGTATTGATATTGATACCGTACAAATTGTAGCCATCATCGAAACGATGTTTCGGGTCAAAGTCCATTTGTCCACCAAGACGGGTCTCCTTCAATGCTTTAATGCCCAATTTGCAGCCAAAACGCCCAGTATGGGGATGGTTATAACGCAGGAAGACATTGTATTGCGTGGTCATCGGCTCGTCTAAAAACGTGTCGCCGTTGCCGTCCATTTTCATGTGGTTGTGGTTCACATGGCCGAAAAGCATGATGCCGTCTTTTTTCCCCACTTTGACGCGCCCGTTGAAGTTAAAGTCTGTCATCAACATGGAGTTGGCATACAGGTTGCAAAACACTTTCTCGCTTTTGTCGGGCAAGGGCTCTTTGTAGTCCACATTGATTTGTCCCGTGATGGATTCGTAACCGTTTCTGACAGAGGAAGTTCCTTTGGAGACTTGAATGCCGTTCATCCAAGTGCCTGGCACATAATTCAGGCCGAAGGTTGAGGCTAAGCCACGGAAGTTAGGGATGATTTCTGTCATCATCTGGGTGTAAATGCCACTCAAGCCGAGCAGTTGAATTTGTTTTGCACCCGTGACGGCATCGCTATAGGCCACGTCAACCGAAGCGTTATTTTCAAAACTCCCTGCAAGCGTGCAGCAAGCGGCTCGTTTTAGGCTTTCTCCAGTGATGTTCTGCACCGCAATGGCCTTGATGGGATTAATGTAAGAAGCCTTTTCGCGGGCAGCGATTTCCACCTCGTTCAGCATGTGGATGGAGTGGAAGACATGGTCATAGTGCGCAGGTTCAACCATGTGGTGAACGGTGTCGTTCTCATAGCTGATGCAGCTGAACACGAGGCAGCCAATGCGTTCGTGCAGCGGTATTTTGTAATGACCGTTGGCATCGGTCACGGTGCCTTCGTTGACGATTTTCCAATACACGTTCACGCCAGGCAGTGGTGTACGCTTACCGTCGGTTTCTTCATAAACAGTGCCTTCGATATAACCTTGGGCAAATGCGCCCGTGGCGAAGGCCAAGAATAATAGGGTGATTAGGGTGATTTGTTTGGTTTTCATCAGATTTAAAATTTAAAATTCAAAGATTTAAAATTGGTTTGGAGGGATTCCCTTCGGGAAATCGGAGATTCGACGAAGTCAATGGAGTAACGTTATTTTGTTAACCGCGGCGGCAAAAACAAGTTGCCAATTTGTAGCATTGCCAACCGACACATAATACTTAATACTCCAATCCATTCCCCTAGGGGAATTTAGGTATGGAACTAGACACGTCCCACACAATCTCAGAAAACCAAAGGATTAAGCTTCAGCGAAGAAAAGAAAACAATCCGTTCCTGCCCGGAAAGAAACTTGAGCGTCTTTCTTTGAGAATGGTTGTTGTATGCCACACTCACTTGGTTGCATAACTCTGTCAAATCAAGATGAGGCAAGACAAGGGATTGTAGGTTGACAATCAAGTGTTTGTCGGGTGAAAAAACGTAGTTGTCGGTGAATTGGATCTTGCTGTCGAAGTCCTCGCAGCAGCATTTGGCATTGAATTGGACAACATCGTGCGGCAACATCATCTCTGTTTCCTCATGATCGTGATGGTGTTCCAGACAATGTACGCATTCAGTGGAAGCATCGCCAAAACTGCCCGTGATATGGTGGTCTTCGGTGCAATAATGGAACTTCACGTCCCAACCGACTGAGACGAACAGCACCGCAAGGGCCATCAAAAGGGAACCGATTTGCAACAACCGCTTTTTCATGCCGCAAAAATAGGAAAAATATTACAAGCCCAACCTCATAACTGATGATGAAAAAAAGTAATGCTATTCACAAAAAATGATGAAAAGATTTGCCTATTTTTGCAAAAACTTGAAATACATAAAACAATGGCTGACGGATACTTAGAAAAACGCTACGAAGAGGTCTTTGGCAAGGGTGCCAAGAAGACCGTGGTGAAGCACACCTCTCTTGAAACATTAATGGAGAAAAACCGTAGTTATCGCGGCTATGACCAAGACTTTGTGGTGAAACGCGACATGCTGGAACGCATTGTGGCAGTGAACACCAAAATCGCCTCCGCGAAAAACCAACAAGTGCTCCGTTTTAAGCTGGTGACCAAAGAGACAGGTGCAGACACCATTGTGCAAAACATGAAATTAGGTGGATTGCTGCCCGAGTTGCACCTCCCCTTCCCTGGCACTGAGCCCGAGGCTTTCATCATCATTTGCAGCACGGTGCCCGAAAATAAATTCGTCGACATTGACCTTGGCATCGCAGCTCAAAGCATGTTGCTGAAAGCCACAGAAATGGGCTTAAACGGCATCATGATTGGGGCTTTCAACAAGGCGAAGGTTACCGAAGCGTTCGACTTGCCTTACGATCCATTGCTCATCTTGGCCATTGGCAAGGGCAATGAGAAAATAAAACTGCAAGCCGTGGACGCAGGCGAAAAACTAGCCTATTACCGCGATGACAAAGGTGTACAGTTTGTGCCAAAAATTCGGTGGGAACAGTTGATTATTGAGTAAAATGCACTCACATGGTGCACTTTTTTGATAAAATTGCACTCTTATAGTGCATTTTTTGAAATAATATGCACTTAGATAGTGCATTTTTTGTATTTTTGCAGCGTCGAAATACAAAAAACGATGGAAAAACTATATGAATTCATGGAGAAACGACTTGAGGAAACCACAAGTAGTTTCATTCGATACAAGTACGATGCTATCCATTGGGAAAACCGCATGTTAGGATTAGTCGGTCCGAGAGGCGTGGGAAAAACCACTCTTTTTCTCCAGCATATCAAGAAAAACCATTCGCTTCGCGACACGCTTTATGTCACGGCGGACCATTTTTATTTTGCAACACATAGCCTCTTTGAGACTGCCGAAACCTTCAATAAGAATGGCGGCAAATATTTCTTCATTGATGAGGTGCACAAATATACCAACTGGTCACAAGAATTGAAACTGATGTATGACGCTTTCCCCGACCTGCATGTCTATTTCACGGGGTCGTCCATCCTCGACATCGAAAAAGGCGGAGCCGACTTAAGCCGCCGCGCTCCGAAATACTTGATGCAAGGGCTTTCTTTCAGGGAATTCTTGGCCATCCGACATCAAATTGAAGTACCTGTTTTCAGTTTGGAGCAAATCTTGAACCACGAGGCTCGAATTCCCAGCGTGAGCCATCCCCTGATGTATTTCAAAGAATACTTGAAAGAGGGGTATTATCCTTTTGGTCACGACCTTGACTTCAGCACCGAATTGAGCCAAGTCATCACACGTACTATTGAAGTGGACATTCCGCAATATGCCAACATGAATATTGGCACAGCAAGAAAACTGAAAAAACTGATGGTCGTTTTGGCTGGATTGGTGCCTTACAAACCTAACATGGCCAGTCTCGGAGGTCAAATCCAGGCCAGTCGTAATAATGTGGAAGACTATTTGACTTATATGGAAAAGGCTGGACTTCTTGCTCAATTAAAAGATGGAACAGGTGGTTTGGGCGAACTCGGCAAGGTGGAAAAAATCTATTTGGATAACACGAATTTGATGTACAATTTAGGCGACGGAAACGAAGATGTTGGAACCATTCGTGAAACCTTTTTCTTCAACCAAATGCGTGTTAATCACAAGGTTGTTTCTTCTTCCATCTCCGACTTTGAAATTCAAGGCAAGACCTTTGAGGTAGGCGGAAAGAGCAAAGGTAAGAAACAAATCACAGATGCCAAAGAAGGTTATGTGGTGAAAGATGACATCGAATACGGCTACGGCAATGTGATTCCCATTTGGGCCTTTGGGTTGAATTATTGATGGTTTGTAGGGCTGTCACACTGTGGCAGCCGCATAATGGGAAAACCCTTTGCGGCTGCCGTAATACGACAGCCCTACAAATTTATATTAATCCACAGGCCATCCATGCGGATTAGATTTGTTATTTCCAACTTTTTTGAAAACAATCTTGTCCACACCGATGTCGTCTTTCATATCAGAGAGACTGACTTGGATGGTGCCATCCTTATTGACAAGAAAACCGTAGGGCGGCATAGCTGTTTCTCCCAGTTGGCTGCCATCAGGATTTGTAGGTTGGATGGAACCCGATGATTTGCCGTCAAAGGTATAGGTGAAGGGCAAACCAATGTCTTCAAATTCAACCTGAGGTTTTTCGTTCTTCTTCTGTGAGGTTAGTGTCATGACGAAATAGCCTGTTGTATTGCTTTCAAATTCCATCGTCATCCTCATGGTGTAGGTGACTCCGTCCTTGGTGCCTGTACCCTTTCCCATGTATGCCGTATTGGCGAGGCTCCCTTTACTTTCCTGACCATCCCACAACTTGAAATTGATGGGCATCATATAACTCACGCGGACTGGTTTACCTTCTTGCTTGCCGGGTTTCCATTTCGGCATAGCTTTGATGACACGGACAGCCTCGTCGTCGCAACCTCCTCCTATGCCTTTCTTTACTTCGACTTCGTTGACGCTACCGTCTTTTTCGACAATGAAACTCACGAACACACGGCCTGAGATTTCCTTGTCCATTGCCTCTTGCGGATACACAACGTTTTTGGCCACAAAGTCCATCAAAGCTTCAACTCCGCCGGGGAACTCGGGCATTTCCTCCACGATTTGATAGACACCATTCTTGTCAGGCTTCATATCTGGTTTTCCTGCATCCGCTTTCTTGTCAGATTTCGTTGGTTGCCCATCCGACAGCTTAAAGTTGATAGGCATCATGTAACTCACCCGAACAGGTTTGCCTTTCATTTTTCCAGGTTTCCATTTCGGCATACCTTTGATGACACGGACGGCCTCTTCGTCGCAGCCACCGCCGATGCTGCGAAGCACTTTCACTTCATTGACGCTGCCGTCTTTCTCGATAACAAAACTCACAAACACCCTACCTTGGATTTCCTTGTCTTTTGCCTCCTGAGGATATTTGACATTTTTGGCGACGTATTCCATCATGGCCTTTTCTCCACCTGGGTATTGAGGCATTTCGTCAACGATTTGATAGATGCTGTCGTTGTTATTCCTTATAATCTGAACAGGATTGTCTTCCATGGTTTGGAT
Organism: Candidatus Limiplasma sp.; assembly: GCA_036759285.1. GTDB lineage: Bacteria > Bacteroidota > Bacteroidia > Bacteroidales > F082 > Limimorpha. The sequence continues at coordinate 25,424 of DAIOUZ010000001.1, forward strand.
GCTGAGTCTGAAATTGTCAGCATCGAGAGTGAACGGCTCGACGGTGTACATCGTCGTATCACCATGTTTCTCTATCGCGTTGATAGTGAATTTGATGTTTTCGTTGGGCGTTCCATCGGCATTACAGGAAGTGGCTGTGATTTTGCTGCACATCTCGCCTGTCATCGGGTCGGGGGCTTCGGTAGTCTTAAAATGGACGTATGAACCGTCTTCGTTATAGATGATGGTATCCGTCAAATCCATCGGGAAGCCATTGTCGTCAAAAATTTCGAATTGCCCAATTTCAACATTAATCTGTTTTTTCTCAGGCTGTTGTTCTTGTGCCGCAACCTTGGTGTTGGCAATCAGCAAGACCGCCAGCACCGGCAATGTCGCCAAGAGCCTCCACCAGAGGCCCTTGGCCTTTTCGTTTCTTGTAATCATCTTGATTCTTTTTTTGGTAAGGATTAAACTAAAGTTATTGCTCATTCCACTGAAATCCACAGCCGTGCACTGCTGCAGGATCAGCATCATGTAGTTCTTTTTGTCAACGCCGGTGGCCACCACATCGCGGTCGGCCATGTATTCGTGGAGACTCTGCAACTCCTTCTTGTACAGATAGATGAAGGGGTTGAACCATTGCAGAATCATCATCACCTCGGCGAAAAGGATGTCCCAAGAATGGCGGTGCTCGATGTGGCTCAACTCATGACGAACGATGTCGGGGTCCACGTTTTCGTTAGGAAAAAAGGCATAACGGAAGAAGGAGAATGAGCCTTGCTCACGTCCAGTGTAGACCGCAGTGCAGCCATTCATCTTGCGCTTGGGTGAACGGATGATGAGCACTAAGATTTTCCCCAACTTGAAGAGAAACAGCAGCGTCATCACACCGACACCTATTAAATAGAGGCCGCCAACGACCTGCCATAGGCTGAAACGTGACGGCGTAGTGGTAGTTGTCACCGTCACTTCGGGCAAGATGGGCTCACCGTCAGGTGTAACAACGACTTCGTTCAGCATCATTCCGTTGAACATATTTTGTTTCAAGGTCGCCATCTGTGGCACTTCCGATCCCGAAAGCAAACCTAAAAATGGCATGACCAAAGCCAACAACAAGCTCGTCAGTAAGAAATAGCGGTTGAAATATAGACGATTGCTGTTGCGGAACAACAGACAATACACCAACCAAAGCACTGCGATGGTAGCCGCGATGGGCAGCAGATGACCGATGAATAATTCTTGTGCGTTCATGGCTTATTTCCTTTCTGAGGCAATGGCCTCGTCGATGGCTTTTCTCATTTCTTCCAGTTCCTCGATACTGAAGTTCTCTTTTCTGGCGAAGGCCGAGACGAGGTCGAGGTAAGAGTTATTGAAGTAGCGCTCCACCACGCTGCCGAGATAGCGGTGTGAATATTCCTCCTTGCTGATGACAGCGCTGTAGCGGTGAGCACGGCAGAAGGTCTCGTGTTTTACAAAACCCTTGTTTTCCAAAATCTTGATAATGGAAAGCACGGTGTTATAAGCCGGCTTAGGTTCGGGATAGGCTGCCATAATCTCATTGGCAAAACCCTGCCCGATGTTCCAAATGACCTGCATCACCTGCTCTTCTGCTTTGGTCAACTCCTTCATTCTGATGGAGTTATCTTCCAATATTTCTTTCTTTCTAGCCATTTTTTCCTCCGTTTTTAATGGTTTAACGCTGCAAATATATAGATTATTTTGAATATACAACTATTTTTTTAGTTATTTTATTGTATTTTTCGATAAAATAATCTTGAATTATTTTTATTTAATTGGTTGTCAA
>DAIOUZ010000001.1:27216-35458 GCA_036759285.1 Candidatus Limiplasma sp.
TAAAAATTTTGTAAGTAGTTGTTTTTCTATTAGATAGATTCCCCTTCGGGGAATGGAGTTAGGGCATAGTTTATTAAGCGGCGGCATAAACTTGTTAAGTGTTCATAAACTCCACAAGCCGCCGCATATAGAAAAACGAATGAACTCCATTCCCCACAGGGGAATCTCGACAAGGCAATTATGTAAACTTAATTTACTCATTGACTTACATTTATGGGAATTCGTGTTTATATATTGAAGCTCCTCAATAAACTAAATTGACGGTTTTGCTCGCTTTAATCAGTCGCATTCTTTCTTCGTCAGATAAAATGAAATCGTTGTTGCGTGCATTAATCAGTTCCATGTCGGGTTTTTCCACCAGTTCCCAAGGGAAGCGTTCCAGCAGGTTGTGTTCGCAGTCGAAGTCTTTTAGCGACTTCATTTTCGACATGTCGGGTAGGTCCAGCAGATGGTTGAAACCCACACCAAAGCGCTCGATGGAGTCCATTTCCGTAATCCATCCGGGAAGGAAATGCAGTTCGTTGTGGTGGATATAGAAATACTTCAGGCGTTTCAGGTTGCGTATAGTATCTGGTATTGTCTCGATTTTGTTGAATGCAAGGAAAAGTTGCTGTATGCCTTCCAAATTTCCAACAAACTCAGGGATTTCTGCAATGTTGTTCTTGTAGAAATCAAGATGTTTCAACTCCTTGAAATCGGCCAACACTTCGGGAATGTCCTCAAACTCATTCTCATAGAAAATCAAACTCTTCATGTGCTTCAAGTTGGCGAACGACTTAGGTAAGGTATGCAGTTTGTTTTTGCCCAAATTCATGCTCTCACAATGCAGCTGACCGATGTTTTTGGGCAATTTTTCAATACCATTGCCGCCAATGATGATTTGCTTGACCTTCGAGAGATGCCGAATGTCCGACCTACTGAGTCTCAATTGGTTGAAATTCAAATTAATTTCTTCCAAACTATCGAGTTCCATTATCCATCTTGGGATATGACGGATTTCGTTGCCTTCCAAATTGAGTGCATTCAGATGCTTGCATTGGCGGATGCCAGTTGGAATGCGGGTAAAATTGCAATTTGTCAGGTTAAGGCGTTCGATATGGTTGTCTTCGGGAAAGTCGATATTGCGAAAACTGCATCCGTTGAGGGTGACTACTTTCAAACTGTCCGACAAAAACAAGGACTTGTCCACCCTATTCGTTTCGATACCAGAAAAAGAGGCAATCCTCACCTTATTGTATTTGGATAAGTCTGGGACAGAATCCAAATAAATGAAATCAAGATTGAGCAATATAATAGAATCGTGATTGCTATTCTCCAGTTTCTGTAGGTATGCCCTTGCTTCCGCACGACCTCTTTCATACATTTCCTGTAATTCTTTCTCGCTGAAATAATCCAGATAAGAGGGTTTTGCCACAGGTCGAGTTGAGCATGAGAAAAAAGTGCAACCTATTGCTAAACAAATCAATATATGGATTCTTGATTTCATTGTTGTATGGTTTTATTGATGATACTAAGATTAATTGCCGATGGGTTTACGTGACAAATATATAGATATTTTTGAATATATAACTAAAATATTAGTTTATATATTGTGTTTTTGAGTAAAAAAGTTTTTTCTTGTTTTTTTACCCTAGTCTCAAAATTATTCCTATTTTTGCACCCGCAATTGAGAAGCCACTTTAGCTCAGTTGGTAGAGCAACGCATTCGTAATGCGTAGGTCGTTGGTTCGAGTCCGACATGTGGCTCATGCAGAAGAGTTCCGAAAGGGACTCTTTTTGTTTTATGTCGGCATTGTGACAATGCCAACAAAAAAGCCCGCTGAGTTTCAGCAGGCTTGGTGAGGTACCTGGCGGACTCGAACCGCCGTCCCCGGTTTTGCAGACCGATCCCTAACCGCTCGGGCAAGGTACCTTATTGCGGCTGCAAAGATACACCTTTTTATTTTCATGGCAAGTTATTTGGAAAAATTATTTTTTGTTGCGCGATTATATCCTACAACACTGTCGTAAATCATAGGGTTTTCGACATCGACACCTTTCAGGAAAGTGCCGCTTCCAGCGTTTGTGAGGAATGCTCCCGAAACCATGTCATATAAACCGATTTCATTATCTGCTTTCCGATAACAGGGGATGTAATGGGCTATCAACTTGTCGTTTTCATTCCAAATTTTGCCCTCATACAAAACACCGGTAGTCGCCGTGACATATAAACCCGTTCCGATACTCTTGAAAATGGTCCAATCTGGAGAGGTGTCGGGCAAGTCTTTTGTTTTTTTGGGGTTATAATCTGTATGGGCAGTATAGGTAACGTTTCCTTGAACACAAACAAATGCTGATTTGTTTTGTATGATTTGGAGTCTGTGAGTTACATCGATCTTAGTATCGGACTGCAATATTTCCTGACGTAATTGTCCCCGGCCTTCAAACACCCAAAAATACGTTAACTTATTTCCAGTTCCCGCATAGAAACAAGTACCAAAGCGATTATTTATATTATAAAAGCCACAAATCAGTTGTCCCATTCTGTCTTGCCTAATGCAACCATCATTGTAAAGGGTATAATTGGTATTTAGAGGTATGCCTGTATTAATCCATTGTTTGCCAGTGGATTCTATGTATTCCACCTCTTGATACTCTTCGGGAAGGTCGTGCCTAATACTGACAGTGTTGTCTTTTTCTGTCACCTGAATAACAGCCAGTTTATTCATTAATAGTTCAACGGGGTCAGACTCCCGCGCCGAAATTTTCAGCCAGTTCCAGACAAGAAGTGCAGCAAAAAGCACTACACAGTACACACGGAAGAGTTTCAGGTCTTTACATTGCAAATGCGTCATGGCATAAGCCGACATCAGTACGAGCAACGGAATAACAGGTTCGTGAAAACGCTCGGAATTGGCCGTGAAAGAAAACATGATGATGGCCAGATACGAAAGCACATAAGCCCCAATCAAGGAAAAATCGCGCCATTTCTTCTGCCTGAAAACGACCACCAAAGCCAGCATGGCGAAGAAAGCGAGGAAATTCTTCACAAAAGTGCTGCCATGAATCATCTTGTTGTGGTCGGGCGACTCCTCCACCATCGGTGCCAAGGGAAGCACAAAAGCTCCAGGAAACAAGTATTTGCTTTGTGCCAACTCACCATGTTTCATGCCCAAGGTTTCATATTTTTCCGTCTGTGCATTTAGATCCATAAATTTCAACTTGTAAATAATCTTCATCTCTCTACCTATCCCCGTGAACAGGAAAACCAAAAAAACTAGCACTGTTGCTGAAACAGTAATGATTTTACCTTTTTTGCTTACCAATTCCCTGGGAGACAAAAGAATAAACACAAAAAATGCGAAAATCAGACACATACCGATAATGGTACGGAAACCAAAGGTCAAACCTGTCAGCAAGATGGGAAAAGCAATATTCCAAACGGTGTATTTCTTGCTGCGAATCAGATAATCCATGCGCTCAAGGGCAAGGATGGAAAGAAAAATCATCTCCATCTCCTTGGTGTGCAAACCGCAAGCCTGTATCAGAATGGGCATGAAGACACACAGCACAGCGGCCAATCTTCCTGTGCGCTCACCTAAAGTCCGCGTGCCCAATTTGTAGACCACGATGCAGAGGTAAGCACTCATCAAAGCTTTGAAAAGCCTTGGTGTCAATAAGTTGCGGCCAAAGATGGTATAAATCAAAGTCAGCCAAAGCACATAGCCTTGGTCGGAGAAACCCATGGTAAGGCCTCGCAAATACTGGAAAACAAAACGAATGTGACCATGCCTGACAGCCTTTGACAAGAACACACCCGTAGGATGATACCATAGGCTATCGGCTGCACCGTATTCAAAGGCTTTGCCCGTTTGGTAATAATAATAATAGCAAATCACAAAGGCATATACCGCCCGAATACCTAATGCAGTCCAAAAGACCTTGCGGCGAAAACACTTGGGGTCGTCATTTTTCCAACGAGGATAAAAAATGGCAGTCAAAACAAAGAAAAACAACACCTCACCAATGCCCCACAACATCCATTTCAACTGTAAGGCATGTTCCTTAAAAACCAAACTTATCGTAATCAAAGCCGCCAAATAGACCCCGATGCCGATGAAAGCGATTTGTCGATAGCGTTTCGTTTCCATAGTTTCTTCGTTTTTACACCAATCCTCGTGAGGCCAATTTTAGCCAGTTCCAAACAAATAGTGCCACCAACAGCACACCGCAATAGGCATAAAAGTATTTCATGTCCTTTCGCCTCAGATGTGTCATCGCAAAGGCCGCCATCACCAGCATCAAAGGAATGGCTGGCTCATGATAGCGTTCGGAATTGGCCGTAAAACTAGACATGACAATGCCAATATAAGCCAGTTCGTAGGCGCCAATCAAAGAAAAATCGCGCCATTTCTTCTCCCTAAATGCTACAATGATGGAAAGCATCGCAAAAAAAGCAATGAAATTCTTAATGTAAGTACTTCCATTTAGCATTTTGTTACTCCTCGGGGCTTCTTTTACCATGGGCGACAATGGCAATACAAACCCACCTGGAAAAAGGTATTTGCTTTTGGCCAGTTCGGAATATTCCAAGCCCATGGATTCATATTTCTTGGAAAGATAGTCGGAGCCATTGAAATTCAGCCTGTAATAAATTTCCATTTCGTTCCCAATGGCTGTAAACAAAAACACCAATAAAACGACTCCCGTGGCTGAAAGCGTAATGATTTTACCTTTTTTGCTTACCAAATCCTTCGGCGACAAAACGATGAACACCAGAAACGCGAAAATCAGACACATGCCGATGACGGTTCTGAAACCAAAGGTGAGACCTGTCAAAAGAATAGGAAACAGAACATTCCAAACAGTGTATTTTTTGCTGCGAATCAGGTAATCCATGCGCTCGAGGGCAAGGATAGAAAGGAATATCATCTCTGTTTCCTTGGTATGCAGGCCACATATTTGTATCAAGATGGGCATGAAAACGCACATCACGGCTGCCAAACGACCCGTACGTTCGCCAAATGTCCTGGAACTTAACTTATAAATGACGATGCACATATAAGCACTCATTAGTGCTTTCAAAAACCTGTCTAGCAATAAGCTTGGACCAAAGATAGTATGTAGAACCGTGAGCCAAATCATATACCCTCGGTCCGAGAATCCCATGGTATATTTGTTCAGATAATCAACAATATACCCGATGTTTCCTTCCCTAAGGTATCGTGACAAATGTACACTCCTGTTGTAATACCCAACGGCATCTCCCGACTTGTCGAAAGGAGATCCGAATTGGGAGTAGTAACAATAGGAGAAAATGACGTAAGCCACCCTAATTGCGAAAGCTACCCAAAACACCTTTCGCCAAAAGCTTTTTGGGTCATCCTGTTTCCATCGAGGATAAAAAACGGAAATGAGTACGAAGAAAAACAGTACCTCGCTAACACCCCAAAAGATCCATTTGGTTTCTAGCGCATACTCTTTGAATACCAAACTAATGGTGATGAGAGCGACAAGGTAGACACCTATGCCGAATGCAGAAATATGTCTCAGAAGACGCGTTCCCATCAGAATTGGAATACACCACCCTTTGGCTTTCTCTTCTTGGTGGCCTGCATCATCATCCTTGTTTTTTGGTTGGGATGAAGCGTGCCAATTTTCCTCATATCAGAGATTTCCCAACGCATGGGCATATACTCATGCTGAAACCGGAAAATCTCTTCGGTAGCTATGAGAACAGGAGCGTTATAGATTTCCGAAGTATCGGCAACTGTTTCAAAATCAATATGTAAGATACGAGTATCGGGATCAAAAGCGTACTTGAATGAATAATATGTCGTGGAGTCACCGTTGACATTGTCTCTCTGGATACCGATGGAATCTTGGAAGAAATACATGACATAGCCCCTAGCAGTGTCAAATGGATCATATTCATGGCTGCGGTAGCTCTCTTCAATCACTTCACCATAATAATCCACATTCCAATGCGCCACACTTGCCACTCCGAAGACCATATCCGTTATACTTTTCAACTCCGTGGGTTCATCTGTGTTTTGTGAGACACGCACCTGGACTTTGGCTTTACCTTTGGCAGAGGTAATGGAAAAAGAAGACATTCTCTCTCGAAGATCGCCTAATGCTTTGACATTCACTTTTACAGTTTGATCTTTCTTTCCCGACATGGGATCTATCGTGTACCAATCGGCACCATCATCAATACTGATGGACCATTTACAATTGGCTGTGACCTTCAGTTCCTGGACACATGCTTGCTCGGGAAACCATAGATGATCAACAAGAACAGTTATTTCTTCATGTTTGTTACAGCTGAAGAGGCTCATCATCACCATGAAAAACAGAGCCGTTTTTAATACGTTGATTGATTTTTTCATATCGGTAAACTTTGATTTAGAATGCAAAAGTACATATTTTTGTTTAATACAGACGTTTTTTCTGCTTTGGTCTTTTCGGTAGCGTGTCAGCTAACATTTCAAAGTCCATTTTATGCTTGAAAAGGTCAACGGATTTCACGCGGATGCGCACCTCGTCGCCCAACTGGATAACACGGCCTGTTTCCTGACCGATGACACGGAAGTTGTCGTCGTCAAGGTAATAGTAATCGCCAGGAAGATCCTCATAACGCACCAAGCCCTCGCATTTGTTGCCTTTCAGCTCTACAAACAAGCCCCACTTGCTGATGCCCGAGACCAAACCTTCAAACACTTGTCCAATCTTATCTTGCAAATATTCAGCTTGTTTATATTTAATGGACTGACGTTCCATCTCTTCAGCTTGTTTCTCCATCTCGCTCGAATGGACACACATTTCCTCATATTCCTTCTTGTTGACCGAGCCTTGGTTTTCTATGAGATATCTTTCTATTAATCGGTGCACCATGAGGTCGGGATAGCGGCGGATGGGCGAAGTGAAATGGGTGTAATAATCGAAGGCCAAGCCATAGTGTCCGATATTGTCGGTGCTATAGATGGCCTTGGCCATGGTGCGCAACGCCACTGTCTCAATGAGGTTTTTCTCACCCTTGCCTTCCACATCCTCAAACAGTTTATTATAGGAACGTACCAGCGTGTCACGGTTGCTGAGGTCCATGGTATAGCCCAGTCTTGAAATCAACAACATGAACTTGTTGAGTTTCTCGGGATTGGGCTCATCGTGGACACGATAAACAAAGGTGTAGTTGCTCCATTTGCTTTCGGGTTGACCGAAAGTCTCTGCCACGGTACGGTTGGCTAACAACATGAAATCCTCAATTAATTCATGCGACTCGTTTTGCACGCGCACATAGGTATCAATGGGTTTCTTGTTCTCGTCAAGGATAAACTTAACTTCGTCGGAATGGAAATTAATGCTACCCGCCTCCATGCGTTTTTCACGAAGTTTGGTCGCCAAGTTGTTGAAAGTCAAGATTTCGTCCTTGTAGTCACCTGGACCGTCTTCTATCATGGTCTGCACTTCCTCGTAGGTATAGCGACGGCACGACTTGATGATGGTCTTTCCAATCCATTTGTCGTAAATCTTGGCCTCGTCGTCCATCTCGAAGACCACGCTGAAGGTCAGTTTTTCCTCGTTGGGACGAAGCGAGCAGACGTTGTTACAAAGTTTTTCGGGCAGCATGGGTATGGTGCGGTCGACGAGGTAAACAGAAGTGCCGCGGTCGAGGGCTTCTTTGTCAATGGCGGAACCTTTGCGTACATAATATGACACATCGGCAATGTGGACACCTACCTCCCAATGACCGTTTTTCAGCTTTTGCAAGCTGATGGCATCGTCGAAGTCTTTGGCATCGGCAGGGTCAATAGTGATGGTGAACACCTTGCGGAAGTCGCGGCGACGTTTAATTTCGTCCTTGCTAATGGTAACAGGAATCTTATCCGCTTCTCTTTCCACCTCTTCGGGGAACTCTATCGGGTATTCATGTGCAGCCAAGATGGATTCCATTTCCACATCGTTTTCGCCAGGCTTGCCCAATACACGGACAATTTCGCCGAAGGGGTTACCCGAACCATCAGGCCAATCGACGAGGTGAACGATGACCTTCATGCCGTCTTTGGCACCGTTGAGGTCACCGCGTGGGATAAAAATATCGACTGGCATCCAATCCACGTCGGGACGAACGAAAACATAACCATGCGAAATGTTGAGCACACCCACAAACTCCGTGTGACGGCGTTCTAACACTTCCACAATCTCACCTTCGGGTTTGCTGTTGTTACGCTTGGGGAACATGGCCACGCGCACGCGGTCG
>DAIOUZ010000001.1:35468-51558 GCA_036759285.1 Candidatus Limiplasma sp.
CGCCGCAGAGCTCGACGCTGTCGCCGAAACGGACCACACGCACGCGGTCGCCGTGCAAAGCTTTATACGTGTCGTTGGCCGAGATGAAAATGTCCTCGCCTTCACCGTCGTCACGCACCACGTAAGCCTTGCCTGTCGACTTCATCTCCACGGTGCCTTCCACATACTTGGTCTTCGGCCCAAACTGAGCCATACCTTCTGGACCCATTACATAGCTATAGGGGCGTTCTTCCTTTAGAAGACCCTTGTTTTTCAAGTCGATAAGCAAATTATACACTACATCCTTTCCCGCTTGGTCTTTGATACCCATGATTTTACAGACCTGTTTGTAATTCTTGGGGCGGAAGGGCTGGTCGGCAAAGATGCCCAAAATGACACTAGTGAAAGTGCTCAGTTTATTCTCGATTTTTTTCTTCTTTGGCATGTTAGTGAGTTTATCGAAATATAATGATTCGAAATTTTGCTGCAAAGATAATGAAATCACACAATTAGCATGTTGATAATTTTGTTGACAAAAATTTCAAGAATTAATTTGGTCGGTGAGACCAAAATGCTATACCTTTGCAAAGCAAGGTTCTTCATCGAAGAATAATAGGGAACCCCGTGAAAATCAGGGACTATACCCGTAGCTGTGAGCTCTGAAACATGCCGAACACCCCATGCCACTGTCCAACCCATGAGGACGGGAAGGCCGTTCGGAAGGGAGTAAGTCAGAAGACCTGCCTTGGAAAAACTACACTATGGCCCTCGGGAAGTAGGGAAGTGTGCGAAAAACTACTGAATTGAGACATATTCTGCGTTTGTAACAACGCAATAAACTGAAAACGAGCACATTATATGAGCAACGGAGGATTGTACATTACCAAAAGGGACGGCAAACTAGAAGCCTTTTCTCTTGAAAAAATCAAAGTGGCCATCAGCAAGGCCTTTCTCGCCTCGGGCTTCTATGCCACCGATGAGGACCTCAACGGCATCTTGAGCCGCGTTCGCGTGACCAACGGCATCACCGTCGAGGAAATCCAGAATCAGGTGGAGACGGCTTTAATGGCGGAGCAGTATTACACTGTGGCCAAAAACTACATCCTGTACCGCCAGAAGCACACTGAAGACCGTGAGATCCGCGAGAAAATCGACTTCTTGAGCAACTACGTCAACGCCTCGAATGCCGCCACTGGCTCGAAGTATGACGCCAACGCCAATGTGGAGAAGAAAAACATCGCTACACTCATTGGCGAGCTGCCAAAGTCGAGCTTTATCCGTATCAATCGCCGTCTGCTCACCGACCGCATCAAGTCGGTATTTGGCAAGGAACTTGCCGACCGTTACCTCTATCTGCTCAACAACCACTTCATTTACAAGAACGATGAGACCAGTTTGGCTAACTACTGCGCCTCTATTACCATGTACCCCTGGCTCAACGAAGGCACGGCTTCCATCGGCGGCAACAGTACCGCCCCGACCAAATTGCGTTCCTTCTGCGGTGGCTTTATTAATATGGTGTTTATGGTCTCGTCGCAACTGTCGGGCGCCTGCGCCACGCCGGAGTTTTTGATGTACATGAACTACTTCATCGCCAAGGACTACGGCCAGGACTACTACAAACGCGCCGACGAGGTGGTTGATTTCTCTTTGAAGCCGCGCACCATCGACAAAGTTATCACCGACTGCTTCCAGCAAATCGTGTATTCCTTGAATCAACCTGCGGGCGCAAGAAACTATCAGTCCGTATTCTGGAACATCGCTTACTACGACCGTTATTATTTCGAGTCGCTGTTTGGCAATTTCTATTTCCCCGATGGTTCGAAACCCGACTGGGAGTCGCTAAGCTGGTTGCAGAAACGCTTTATGAAGTGGTTTAACGCGGAGCGTTTGAGAAGTGTGCTCACCTTCCCGGTGGAAACGATGGCGTTGCTCTCGAAAGATGGCGACGTCATCGACCAGGAATGGGGCGATTTCACCGCAGAGATGTACTCCGAAGGACATTCGTTCTTCACCTACCTCAGCGACAACGCCGACTCTCTCTCGTCGTGTTGCCGTCTGCGCAACGAGATTCAGGACAATGGCTTCAGCTATACCCTTGGTGCCGGTGGCGTATCCACAGGCTCCAAGAGTGTGCTGACCATCAACCTGAACCGCTGCATACAATATGCCGCGCGCAACAACATGCATTACCTCACCTTCCTTGAGGAAATCGTCGACCTCTGCCATAAGGTGCAGATCTGCTACAACGAGAACCTGAAGGAACTGCAACGCAAAGGAATGTTGCCCTTGTTTGATGCAGGTTACATCAACCTTGGTCGCCAGTACCTCACTATCGGTGTGAACGGTCTCGTGGAAGCTGCCGAGTTCCTGAAGATCAAGATTTCGGACAACCCGGATTACGAGAAGTTTGTGCAAGATGTGTTGGGTCTCATCGAGCGTTACAACAAGAAGTACTACTCGAAGAAAGACGGCTTGATGTTTAACTGCGAGATGATTCCTGCCGAGAATGTGGGTGTCGAGGTGCACCGCGACTGCTACAACAGCTATTTCTACATCGTGGAAGACCCGAACACCAACGTCTTGGATAAGTTCCGTCTCCACGGCGAGAAGTACATCAAACATCTCACCGGCGGTTCGGCACTGCACTGCAACCTGGAGGAACACCTTACCAAGGACCAATACCGCCAGCTGCTACGTGTGGCTGCCCGCGAAGGCTGCAACTACTTTACTTTCAACATCCCGAACACGATTTGCAATGACTGTGGCCACATCGACAAGCGTTACCTGAAGGAATGCCCCGAGTGCCACAGCCACAACATCGACTACCTGACCCGCATCATCGGTTACCTGAAGCGCGTCAGCAATTTCAGCGAGCCGCGTCAAGAAGAAGCCGCCCGCCGTCACTATGGAAAAATGGAGATGGACAGATGCTAAAATACGCCAATTTTGATATCGTCTTCCAGGAAGTTCCTGAAGAAGTGACGCTTGCCATTAATATTACCAACTGTCCCAACCAATGTCCTGGTTGCCACAGTAAGTATTTGTGGGAAAACACTGGCAAACAATTGGACACCAAGGAATTGTATCGTCTTGTGGAACAATATAAGACAGGCATCACCTGTGTGTGTTTCATGGGCGGTGACAATGAGCCTGAATCCGTAGCCCAGTTGGCCCATCAAGTCAAGAAGGATTATGGTGTAAAGGTAGCCTGGTATTCGGGAAAGAATGACCTGCCGCAAAATGTCTCCACCGACCATTTCGACTACATCAAAGTGGGACGTTATGTGGCTGAGTTGGGTCCATTAGACAGTGTGACCACCAACCAACGCATGATGAAACGCTTGGCCGACGGCCGTGTGAAGGACATCACGGAGTGGTTTAGGCGAAACAAGAAAGTTGAGATTGTTGAAAACGAGCCATGAAAAAACTCCAGCGTTTGCTGGAGTTTTTTTGTTTTGAACCATTTGTAGTAGGCACATCTATTTGTAGTTCTTGATGTATTCAATAGCCGCGTCAAACTGGGGCATGAAGCTGGTGTTGTGGTCTTTGAAGAGCACTATTTCATCGGGTGTGACGCCAATGCCTTCAAGTACCTTGCCACCCACTTGCGCCTCAAATGTCGAGGTGTAGATGTAATGATTCATATTGTTTTGGTCTCCAAAAGGCCCTCCGTAGTTGAGATCGATGAACGAAACAGGCTGCAGAGGCCCCGTGGCACCGTAGGTACGCTCGCCGATGACATGAACCGTAGGCATCACGTGCCTCATGACGGCAGGTTCAATCTCGCCCATGCTGATTGAACAGATGTTAGTAAGGACGACGAAGGGGATATTTTCGGCGGTGATGTCGCGGTGGTAGTCGGGCTTCGGATCGATGTAATAGGAAACCCAAGGCGAGTACTCAAGCCTTCCAGGACCTTCCTTGTAACGGGTCTTCAGTACCTCGGTGCGTTCGTTGATGAAGGAGCCGACGAGATAGTCGAGGTCATCTTGGCAGCCGCCACCATTGGCGCGGTTGTCGAGAATGATGCCGGCCAACTGCTCACGGGGTGTTTCCTTGATGGCGGTCAACCATTTGTCCACAACGGCTTTAGCGGCTTGAGCCGAGGCTGAAGTGCCGTTCATCACGTATGAAATGACAGCCGCCGACTGCCAGAAGTAAGGTATCTTGCGACCATCGGGCAACCTAAACAAGAAATAGTAGTAAGAAATACCCGTGCCAATCTCTTCAAGCATGCCGTCAAACGATTCCTGCTCCTCAATGTTGTCAAGCAGGGTCATCTCAGCATCCATTTGGTATTTGAAATATACCTGTAACAAAAAAGTAGGTATAGTAAAATAATCCCTTTTCTCAACCTCAATCTCGCCAGGGCTGACGTAGAAATATGGTAACGTGTCGGAAACGGCGGGGTGAAGGTTTTTAATTACTATGGCCATGTGATGGTCTCTCAGACCGCCCATCGCACCTGTGTAGAGTTCGTTTAGATCGTCCAAAGTCACTTCCTGGCCGGCTTCATGCTGCGCGTCAAGGGCATGGAACTTGGGCATGTATTCTTCGTAGACGGCATCCCAGTCGGTTTCGTCAACATCCCAAAACACATAACCCGAACTGAGGCTTTTCCAAAGGTATTCGAACTGTGTGGAATAGCTGTCGTAGGCCAATTTGTCCGTTTCTCCGATATAGGGGTGATAGTCGGCATCTTTGCGGCAACCACTGAAAATCAAGGCAATCAGTGCCAATATAATGATATTTCTTTTCATAGTCGTTCGGTTTTAGAATTTGTAATAAACGCCAAGGTCGATGGAAAGGGTGTTCAGATAGCGCGGGTCGCTCAAGTGCGCGTAACTCTTGCGGTAGCTGACGAGGTCATAATAATAAAGCGCGTCAAGGTTAAGGCCAACATGGTCAGTAATGTCCCAATTCAAGCCCACACCGCCAACGAGACCGGCTGTGAAGCGTTGGTCTTCGCTGTTAAATTCGCGTTTTTGGTTGAAGTCATCGAAAAACACGTAATAGTCAGTCATCCAGTAGGTTGTTCCCTTGATACGGGATTGCAGCCAGTAGCCAGCAAAGCCGCCGCAAAGCAGGTGTCCACGCAATGCCTCGCCGCCAAACGAAAAGTCGGCCATCACGGGGAGCATCAGGTAGTCGTTGCGATACTCGGTGAAAACTGGGTCTAGATAGTTAAGGTTGCGGTCCATGCGGTGGGAGCGTTTCATATAGCTCAAGTCGGCACGGAGGGCAATCCAATCGTTGAACTCGCAACGGGCTTGAAAACCAGCATCGAAGCCGCTTAAGCGCGAGTAGGTCTCGTCGATACGTCCTGCAATGGAACGGTCGGGCGAGGTGCAGGTCCAGCCGCCCTTGATGCCAATCGCCCACTGGGCCTTGGCTTCGGTTGCCGTCCAACACAGAAGGACGGCGAGCACAAAGATGATTCGTTTGTTCATTTGCTTGATGGTTTTTCAAATAATTATTGAATAATGATTTTTTGTGTTTTCACATTGTTACCGTTGATGAGACGTAAAACATATATGCCAGGTGTCATCCCTGTGGTAGAGACGTGGCGCGCCGCGTCTCTACAGACGATGACCCGTCCCATCACATCCACAATCTGCAAAACGCCCTCGCCGTCGACGATGATGTTGCCGTCGCTGAAATACGCGAAATTCCCATGATTATTGTCAAAGATGTCTTCTATGCCAGTTTCATCGACCAGCACAGCGCGGAGCCTCCAGGTAAGATAGACGGAGAGGTTGGTGTAGACATCCCAACCATTACTCCATTGGCCAAAATGGTACCATGAGCCGTCAGGGTTGCCGCAATAGCTAGTAGTGGCAATGGGAGCTTCCGAACTAGAAGAGGCGTTGAAGCTGAAAGTGACCCAGATGGTCTGCTCGGGAGCGAACGAAAGGTTGCTATCGAGTTCTAATGTGCGCCAACCTTGTTCGCCGTCAAGGTAATAGGTCTTGGTGTAGACAGGCGTGTTGCCATCAAGGGTCTCGCCTTCGTAGATGTTGAGTGTGTGGTTGCCATGGGTTTGGTAGTAGAGCTGCACGGCGGAGAGGCTTTTTCCCTGCCGCATCGAGGCGGGGATACGCATGCCCCACTCAACATTGCCGTACTCGCCATAGGGGTAGCGGTCGGTGTTGTAGTTGTAACTATAGCTTATGGTGTCGCCGGTGATGCGCTCGAAATAGGCGGTATCGGTGTAGTCTTGTCCTATGGCGAGGAACGAGAAGGGGATGTTGCGTTTGCCTGTGGCCATACCCACATAGCGGCAACCTTCGGCGGCACTCACCTCTAAGTTCACTGTGTCGTAAGTCTGATAGGTGCCGCTGCCTGTCACCGTGCCTAGTGCTGGGTCGTTACTGACGACGCTGATGATCGAGGGCTCACCCGTTGGCATGGAGGCGGGATAAAGACCGAAGAGGGCACAGGCTTTGGTATTGAAGCAACATATCGGATTTCCGCCCATACTTCCCGCACCAGGTGCAAGCGAGTCGATGAGATACCAAGCATCGTAATACCCAGCCCAGCCCCAGTTGACATGGAACATGCCGATACTGTCGTAGCCGTCGAGGACGAAAGCGTGACCCCCATTATAAGGATCAACGGCAGTATAATACACGGGACGGCTTGCGTCAAGCTCGTCACGCACCATGGCGTCCCACTCAGCATCGCTGTATGAACCCTTATGCAGACCATATAACATGGGATTGTAGCGGAAATAGGTCTTCAGGGCGTTCTCGGCGCAGGCGTAATCCAACCTGCCTGCCGAGACGGAGTAGGAACCGCTGCCATTCGGGCCGTAATTCATATCTACCGACACTCCGGCGTGATACATCAAGGTGGCCACGGCATCGATTTCTTCCTCGGTACAAGCGTTACTCAACGTGTCGGGCATATGGTTCCAGTCGTAGTAGGTGTTGCCGAAGTCAGCTGAAAGGATGCCGTAGTTCGATTCATAGCTGTTGCTGCCATAGCCCACCTCGGGCCAATGCCAGTAACGCATGATCTGCGCCATAGCCGTTGCAACGCAGCCGGTGGGACAATAGTCCAAGGAATCTGGGTCATATGGGCAGTGTTTGCTGTAGGGATAGGCCTGGTACCAACGTGAGGTCATCAATGGATCCACCCATGTGGTTCTGCTTTGCGGGGTGCCTTTGCTCCAACGTTCCCATTCCTTGGCCACCTTGCGCGAAGGGATCGTGGTGACTTCCTTCACGGAGGCTATTTCTTGTCGGTAGCCGTCAATCCATGCGGCCACGTGGTCGGGCATCGCAGCGGGGTCGAAGGTGCCATCGGGCGAATAGGCCAGTACGGGGCGCACGCGGTCGTCGGCGGCCATGAGGACAAAGCCTTTGCCGTCGACACCGGTAAAGAGAAAACATCCATCAAGTCGGACAGTGGTGGCGTCGACCACGGCCTTGTTGAGCACGCGAGCGGCGATGCTTGCAGCGGTGGCCTTGTCGACAGGCTTGGCCTCCATCCTTCCGGAGAGGCCTGCTGCCAAAACGAGGGCAGCAACGATGGTGATGATGCGTTTCATGGGTTATTTAATTATAATTTTCTGTGTTCTAACGTCATTTCCATCAATCAAACGCAAAACATATACGCCAGGGGTCATTTCCGCGGTAGGGACGGTTTGCACACCGTCTCTACAGACGATGATGCGCCCAATAACATCCACAATCTGCAAAACCCCCTCGCCGTTGACGATGATGTTGCCCGAGGCATCGATTGGTGCTGAACACCAGCTTGAAGCGGCTGGCATAGTCGGTCGTCTTGGAGCTGAAGGTGTAGGTTGGCGAAGCCAACAAATCCACATCCGTACCCGTCATATTATCAATAAGATGCATATAGTTCATCTCCACGTTCTCCGGATTGATCGAAATGGTGTAGGCGCCGTCTTCTGTGGCCTCGAAATTCAGGGGCATCTCGCCCATCTTCTCGGCGAAGGTGATGGCATAGTCCTTACCGTCCTGCGGAATGTAGAGTTTGGCGTTGTCGTTGTTGAAGACGAATTTCTCCATACGCTCGCCTTCCTTGAAGCTCACGATGGCGTTGTCAATCTGTTCCGCACCGCGCGTGTTGGCTTGGGTCAAGGCGATTTGCAGGCTTCTGTTGTCAGGCTGATTGGATTGTGCTTCTGGTTCCACTCTTGTGAAGGTGACGCTTTCGTTGTTGTCGTCGGCCTGTACCATCACACCCTCGCCCGGGGCGATTTGGTATGTGTTGGCAGCATTGGCCGTTGGGTTGATGGAGTTGCCGCTCAGCGTGTAGCAAGGTCTGTCAATGGTCGCTTTGCAGGCGAAGGGGTTGCCCACCAGGTTGAAGCCCGTGAGGGTGCTGGACTCGTGGCTCAAGCCGTTAATGGTCACGGCTTCATCGCTCGGACGGAGCGTTCCTGTCATGTTGAGTGTTACGTTTCCGCTGTTAGCGTAGAGGTAGCCTTTTTGTGGCTCGATGTTGAAGCCCGAGGCTTGGTTGTCCGGCTTGTAGTTACGCCAATAGTGCGTAGGCTCGTCGTAGAAATAAAGGTCGTAGGTGTTGGTGAGGAAGCCGTTGCTGGCCGTGGGGGCGAAGGCTCCGGTGAGGGGCGAGGCAATGAAGTACCAGCCGCCACCGAGATTGTTGTCATGGCCTGTGATGCTCTTTTGCACTGTGGCCTGCACGCCCGCGTTCGTGTGTAGCAGTTGTCCGCCATTGGAGATGGTGAGGCTGCCGCCTTCTTGTATGGTGATGTTGCCCACATGGACAAGGTAGTTATTGGGGATGATAGCTGCGGCTTTTAGGGTCGCGTCTTTGCCTGTGCCAGGCATGATGCTGCCAAACCAGTTGGTGTTGTCGTTCCAGTTGCCAAAAGTTCTGAAGGTATAAGGCTCGGTGCCGCTACTGGTAACGCAGTGTGAACAACTCGAGAATGTGACTCCATTGCCGTTGTCAGTGAAGGAGGCTCCATCGTGAATGCAGGGTTCAATCAGAGCATAGGGTTCTCGGCAGCCAGATTCGCGATTTGCGGCATTCATGAGTGTGGCTGTTCCTGGACTGTATCCCGCTTTCACTGAATAGTTTTCAGGAAGTCCGAGTGTGCCGTTGACGCTGCTGCCACCGCCGTGGCCAATGGCGGCGCCGTTGCCATGCTGACCTGTTCCGCGATGGGCATAAATGGTTCCGCCTCTGATGATGACTGAGCCTCCGGCACCAAGATTCTGCACGTCGCCACCGCCACCGCCGATCCCTGCCCCACCGTATTGTGTGGAATTAATTTGCTGAGCATTGCCACCGTATGCATGAATCTCTCCGCCATTGATGGTGATGGTTCCGACTTGGTTGGCCTCGGGACCACTACCTATTCCGGCACCGTCGTTTTGGGCAGTAGCCGTGATGTTGCCGCCGTTGATGGTGATGCTGGCGATGTTTCCACCCTCACCTCCACCGATGCCTGCTCCACCAAGAAAAACGGTATTGGTATTAGAAGAAGATGAATAGGGACCGCCTTTGGCATTGATGGTTCCGCCGTTGATAGTGATAGTAACATGAACATTGTCTCCATTTCCTTGTCCACTACCGATACCTGCACCACTGATTCCTCCAGTAGCGTTGATGGTTCCCCCATGAATAGTGAGGTTGCATCCTCCATCATCGGAACCAGAATCTCCGCCGCCGATGCCGGCACCAAATTTTCCGCCATTGGCCGTGATGGTTCCGCCGTAGATGGTGATATTATCGCCCTTACAGCCAGTGCCTCCGCCAATGCCTGCTCCTCCTTCGCCTCCCGTGGCTTTGATTTTGCCACCATAGATGGTGATGTTTTTGCCAGGTCTATTCCTGCGTCCACCGATGCCGGCTCCATATTTGCCGCCACTGGCCGTAATGTCGCCGCCATGAATGATGAGCGTACCCATCTGATCGGTTTTACCACCAATGCCAGGCCAATCTTCCTCTGTGTTGTTAGATATGAGTTTACCCATCCTGTTTTCAAATGACTGGCAATAAATGTGAAGCGTAGAGCCTTCATTGACAAAGAAACCTTTGTTGATGGTGATGCTGGCTCCGTCGCAAAGGATGAGATGTCTGTCTCCATCACCGCAGGTCAGCCCGTTTGCCGTTGAGCCTGTCCCATCGGCTATAAACCATCGGCTATCAACTAAGTTACCACCAGAAGCAAACATGGAAGAGCAAACATTAACTAACGTAACATTGTCAGGCACAGTCTTTACCGTTTGAACCACTTTCTTGCTTTCGCTGTCCCACGTGCATTCATAATAGGCATAAAACATTTTGCATTCGCCGTCAATCAGTTCTATGGGGTTGATGGTGCCGCTGGAGAAGAAGTGGTTGAAGTTGCCTTGGTTATTGGTTCCATAGCCGGCAGTAAACACATTGGGTGTTTCCATGCGGATGCCGATGCTGTTTTGGCCGCTGGTAAGGCTGCCGGTGTGAATGGACGTGCCATTTTTCAGAAAGACATCGTCACAAATGTTGTTTTTCACCTTCACATCGCCTTGCATAGTGATTGTGCCGTTGTTCCAGATGCCGGCTCCGTCGGTGTGGCAGGTGTTGTTGGTGATGGTGCCACCTAACATGTTGACCGTGCCGTAGTTCACGATGCCGCCACCGCCATGCTCGGTCGACTCATTGCCGCTGATGAGGGTGTTGCCGTAAATATCGAGCCTGGCCCCTGACTTCACATAAATGGCACCGGCATCTTTGGAACTGTTGCCTGTAATGATGTCATCGACCAACGTGAACGTGCTGCTTTCGACATGTATGGCACCGCCGTCACCGCCTTGTCCTTGGGCAAGGGCTTTATTGTTAGAAAAGGTGCATCCGCCTGTGGAAATCGAGTGGTCGCTCCAGATGGCACCGCCGCGGGTGGTGGCGGTGTTGTTGTCGAAAGTGCAGCCTATGATAGTGGCAGAATAGCCTTTGTTCACAATGCCGCCGCCACCTTGGTTACTCTCGCAGTTGCTGATGGTGCCGCCTGTGATGTTGAGCGTGGCACCGCTGACGTTCATAATGGCGCCGCCGTCGATGCCTTTGCAGTTAGTGATAGTGACGTTGTTAAGCGTTGTCGAGCCTTTGTTCACGATGCCGCCGGCAGAGTGGATGCCGTCGTTGTAGTAGCCGCTGTTCCAACCGCCGCTGAGCGTACCGCCTGTGAGGGTGAGGTTGCCGCTCGCAGCCACGATGATGACGCAGCCCATTTCGGTGGCGCTGCTGAGGTTGCGTCTCAAGGTGTGCCCGCCGAGGTTGATGGTAATCGTTTTTTCGGCTGGGATGGTGAGGTGCGCCGAGAGGGTGATGTCAGCCGTCAAGCGGATGTATGTACCGTTAGTAATGGCGTTGTTCAGCCCGTTTGCGTCGCTGACTTCAATCCAGTCTTGTGCCCAAACCATTGGCCCGAATGCTAAGAGGGCGAGGAGAAAAAGGGATAATTTTTTCATTTCGTTTTATTTATTATTTGTTAATCAATCAATTACAATCTTTTGTGTGCTAACCTTCTCGCCATTGATGAGGCGCAAGATGTACACGCCAGCAGGCAGGAAGGAGGTAGGAAGTTGGAGGTAGGAGGTTTGAAGTTCCCTGGTGATGAGCTGGCGCCCGAGGACATCGATGATTTGGAGGGTACCCTCGCCAGTGACGATGAGGTTGCCGTTGCTGATGAAGGCAAAGGCGGTGTCGCCGTCGGTGTTTTCGCTGGTGGAAAACACCAAGCGGAAACGCGAAGCGTAGTCTGTCGTTTTGGCGGAGAAGGTATAAGAAGACGTAGTCAACAAATCCACATCTGCCCCTGTCAGATTATCAATCAGGTGCAAATAGCCCATCTCCACTCCTTCAGGATTGACAAAAATCGTGTATTCGCCATTCTCCGTGGCCTCGAAATTCAGCGGCATTTCGCCCTGCTTTTCGGAGAAGGTGATGGCGTAGTCCTTGCCGTCCTGCGGAATGTAGAGCTTGGCCAAGTCGGGGTTGAAGACGAATTTCTCCAAACGCTCGCCTTCTTTGAAACTCACGATGGTGTTGTCAAGAGCCAAGGTTCCTGAGCCGCTGGATTGCTTCGTTCCTCGTAATGACGCAAAGTGGCTGTTAGGCTCAACGACCTGGCTCAGCACAATCTGTAAACTTCCGTTGTTAGGTTGATTGGATTGTGTTGCTGGCACCACTCTTGTGAAAGTGACGCTTTCACTCGTTGCGTCGGCCTGCACCATCACGGCCTCGCTTGGGGCGATTTGGTATGTGTTGGCAGCATTGGCCGTTGTATTGATGGCGTTGCCAGTGAGCGTGTAGCAAGGCTTGTCAATGGTCGCTTTGCAGGCGAAAGGGTTACCCACAAGGTTCCAGCCCGTCAATTCACTTGCCTCATGGCTCAAGTTACTGATGGTTACAGTCTCATCGCTCCGTTTCAGCGTTCCCGTCATGTTGAGCGTGGTGCCGAGGTCATTGGCGTAGAGATAGCCTTTCTGCGGCTCGATGAGGAAGTGTGGGTTCAGGTTGTTTCCGCTTTGCTTATAGTTTCTCCAGTAATGCGTTGGCTCTTCGTAATAATATAGGTCGTACTTGGTGGAATCTTCGGTGAGGAAGCCGTTGCCCAACGAAGGAATTATATTGTTCGTCATGGGCGAGGCGATGAAATGCCATCCGTTTTCAGCACTGCCGTCGTGGCCTGCGATATTTTTCTGCACTGTGGCAAACAAGCCCGCATTGTTGTGGATGAGTTGTCCGCCGTCTTCGATGGTAAGGCTGCCACCGTCGCGGATGACGATGCTGTCGGCATAGGCGGTGTAGCCACTCGGTATGGAGGCTGCGGCATCAATGAAGACGACCGTGTCGGTCGGGGGAATGCGGTTCCAGAACCATTTGTCTGTGTCGTTCCAGTTGCCGTCGTTCCCGAAAAGGTTGATTTTTTTGTAACGGGCAGTGAGGTCAACATCTTCGAATACTATGAAACTGCCATTTTCATTAATAAGAGTCTCGTCGTCGGAGGCAACGAAGGTGGTGTCGTTGCCATTACTATGCCTCCAGCCTTTGAATGCCATGCCACGCGGCTCGTAGTCGGTGGGGGCAGGAGGAAGGAAGAACACATTGGTTTTGACCATATAATAAGTGAAAGCTGCCGAGCCATAATTGCCGTCGGTGTAATTGCCACCCTCGTTGATGACAGGCAGATAGATGCTGATGGTGCAGATTTCGCCGTGGTAGCCGCAGACCGAACAGATGTTGCTGCCTTCGGGGAAGTCATGATAAGTACTGGGACTGTAAGCGCAGTATCTACAGTGCATGACGTGGTGCTGGTCAGGAGTGGCCGTGTCGAGGGTGTAGGTTATTTCGCTATGGTCGCATGGCTCCACGTGGGCGTAGGGACGATACAGGCAAGCGTTGACGCGCTCGCCAGCAGTGAATTTGGTGGCAGTGCTCGATGTCTGTCCGGCATGAACCATCATGTTGTCGCCGAGGATGAGGGTACCAGGATCTTCTGAAGTCTCCTCACGCCCAAAGGCGCATCCGTTTTGTGCGGCGGCATCGCTGCCCGCTTTTGCATGCACATTGCCGCCGGTGATAATGATATCTGCGCCGTGAGCATCCTCACCGACACCTATACCGGCACCATAGCCCTTGCCCTCAGCATAAACAGTGCCTCCGGAGATGGTGATTTTGCCTCCGCCAGTTTCAGCTGAGGGGAAAAACGCATCCTCACCGCTGCCAATACCAGCAGCATCAGTTCCGCCGTAGGCATTGACTATGCCTCCGCTTATGGTGAGCGATGTGGGGCCGTTGCCACTCTGTCCGCTGCCGATGCCGGCACCGTAATCGCCGCCGTATGCATAGATTGTCCCGCCAGTGATTCTGATGATGTGGCAGGAAGCTTGCTTGCCGCTGCCGATGCCCGCAGCATATTTCCCGCCTTTGGCAGTAATAAATCCTCCATTAATGTTGATATTCTGATGCTCATAATTACATCCGCTACCAATGCCAGCACCTCTATCGCCACCCATGGCAAGGATGGTTCCGCCGAAGATATCAATGTTGGTGTCGCCATTCGGGTAGTAGGCGTATTCTCCATCACCAATGCCAGCACCGTCTTCTCCTCCCTGCGCGGTGATATTCCCACCATAGATGTTGATGTGTCCAATACGGAAAATCACGTCTATATGGCCGTATCCATTGTTGTCCCCATAACCGATGCCTGCGCCGTCATCAGTGGATTCGGCATAGATGATACCGTCGTAGATGTTGATTGTCTTGATGCCGCTTTCACTTCCATGGGCACCGCCGATTCCTGCACTTTCCACACCGCTTTTGGCCTGGATGTTGCCGCCATGGATGGAGATGTCGCCACAAATTACATTTTCTGTTGCTCCGATGGCGGCATAGTCAACGGTTTTGATAGCGGTGAGCTTGCCCATCCTGTCGCCATACGACTGGCAATAGATGTGCAGGTGTGTATCCGGCTCCACGTGTAGTCCTTCATGCCCAAAACTTATCTCCGAGTCGTCCATGAGAATGAGGTGTACGTGGCTGCCCGTGCAGGTCAGTCCATTCTCAAAATAATAAGTGCCGTAAGCCACGAACCAATACTCATCGCCGTTTAGGGTGTTGGAGGTTGTACCGTCGCAGAGGTTAACGACTGGTGTATCTGGAGACACTGTGCGAAGGGTGTGAACCAATACCTTGTTTTCACTGTCCCAACTGCATTCGTAGTATGAAACATCCAATTGGCACTCCCCGTTGCTGGCGAGCGATATGGCACTGACGGTGCCGCTGGGAAAGAAGGGTATCGTGCTGGTGCCGGATGTCGAATAGTAGAGGGTGAATATGGGGCGAAGGCTCTCTGTTCGGATGCCGATACTCTCTGCGCCACTAGTAATGGCTCCATTGACTCTGATTTTTTTGTTTTCCTTCAAATACACGTCATCGTTGTTGTTGTTCTTCACCTGTATGTTGCCCTGCATATACAATGTGCTGTTGCTCCAAATGCCACTGCCATCGGTGTGGCAGGTGTTGCCCGTGATGTTAACAGAGCCACTTAAATAGACAATGCCGTAGTTGACAATGCCGCCGCCGCCGTGTTCCGAAGAGGTGTTGCCGCTGAGGGTACTGCCTGAGTTGCCACCAAGATAGAGGATGGCATCCTCATTGACATAGATGCCGCCGGCGTCTTTCGAGGTGTTGTTGGTGATGGTCACGTCGGTGAGGGTGGCCGTACCGCTTTCGAGATGGAAGGCTCCACCGTCGCCGCCCTCGCCCTGAGCAAGGGCTTGGTTGCTGTTGATGGTGCATCCGTTCACGGTGAGACCGCTGTTGCTCCAAATGGCGCCGCCGCGTGTAGTGGCAGTGTTGCTGCTCATGGTGCAGTCGATGATGGTGGCCGAGCCTTTGTTCACGATGGCACCACCACCTTGACTACTCTGGCAGTTGGTGATGCTGCCTCCCGTAATGTTGAGCGTGGCACCGCTGACGTTCATAATGGCGCCGCCGTCGTTGCCCTTGCAGTTGTCGATGGTGACATTGGTGAGCGTTGTCGTGCCCTTGTTGACGATGCCGCCGGTGGTGTGGGTGCCGTCGTTAGTGCTGTTCCAGCCGCCGCTGATGGTGCCGTTCGAAAGGGTAAGGTTGCCAGTCTGAGCCACGATGATGACACAGCCTTCGCTGGTGGCACTGGTGAGGCTGCGGGATAAAGTGTGACCATCCAAATTAATGGTAACTGTAGTGTTACTAGGGATGGTTAGGTGTGCCGAGAGGGTGATGTTACTCGTCAAGCGGATTTGTGCGCCGTTGGTTTGGACAGCGGTGTTCAGTGCGTCTTTGTTGCTGACATCGGTCCAGTCTTGTTCTTGTGCCCAAGCCATTGGCCCGAAGGCGAGGAGGGAGAGGAGGAAGAGAGATATTTTTTTCATTTGATTATTGTTTGTTATTGTTGAATTGTTGTCTTGTTGGGTTTCCCTTTCAGGGAATGGAGTTTGTTATTTTGTTTCTTGCGGCGGCTAGTGGAACTTGCGAAAAGTAAACACTACAAGCCGCCGCGTTATACAGATGCACACTATTCCGTTCCCGAAGGGAATCTCCAAGTCTTGAAGTCCCGCGTCAAAAAAATGCAATT
>DAIOUZ010000001.1:51568-56192 GCA_036759285.1 Candidatus Limiplasma sp.
GTTTTTGTGAAGGACGGCGGCATCAGGCACTTTCTGGCTTGCCACCACTTCAAGCCGCCGCTTTCCACTCTTGTCTTTCTCTCCATTCCCCGTAGGGGAATCTTGTTTTTCTATCATTTTTTAGTTGTTTAGTTGTTCAGTTGCAGGTCGCTGACTTCTGTGGGTGCTGTCCCCCGTAGGTCGCGACCTACGGTTAGGGTAGTGTCGTCCCTTCGGGACGGGTCTGGCGGGGTTTGGGTTGCTGGACGCTGCCGTTTTGCCTTGCTTCATCGATTTCTTTTTGCAGCTGCATGAGTTCATTCATCTTCGAAGAGCTCTTGGCGTGTGTGTCCTTTATGCTTGCCTCAATCTGCTTGCGCTCATCGTAGTAGGCTTTTATCTCCTCGTCGGTGACGCCCATGATCTGCTGGCACTGGGCGAACAGATGCTGC
The DNA here is from genome assembly GCA_036759285.1 of Candidatus Limiplasma sp. Taxonomy (GTDB): domain Bacteria; phylum Bacteroidota; class Bacteroidia; order Bacteroidales; family F082; genus Limimorpha. The sequence continues at coordinate 52,000 of DAIOUZ010000001.1, forward strand.
ATATTCACTAATAGCCCGTTACAAAAGATGGCATAGCCGCAGAAATCGAAGTCGAGCGTGCGCTTCAGGGAGTAAATGGGCGATTCGGTGGCAAAGTCGTTGCCAATCGACTCGCAGATCATCGTTTTGAAATTATTGCGGGCTTGATAGAAATCAGCCACGTTCTCGGTGAAGAGCACATTGCCCACCGTGTTGATCGTCTCGATACTTGACGAGAAGATTTGCTCCGTGGTCTCCGTAAACCCCGCAGAGGGCATCTGCGAAGCAAGCCGGAACCTCAACACGTCGAACTGGGTGGTGTCCTGTGCAATCTGCCTCTGAATCAGCATCGACTGGTAGAGCATCGAGTCGGCTTTCTGCACAGACTGCAACGAGTTGTACATGTCGTACATCACCATCATCACAATTTCGCGCTTTTCACGCTGTTTGTTATAGTGGTCGATGATGGCCGCCGTGCCAAAAGTGAGCGCGATGGAAATGGTAATGCCGAGGATGCTGGTGATCAAGCCTCTCCAAAAATCCTTGTTTCCCTTTACTTTCGGGTCGTCGGGTTGCGGGTTTATTGCATCTTGGGTGAAATGTTCCATGACTTTGACTTGTATTTAATCTTTGCGGGTATTGTCACCTATTTTATTTTTAAGGGCGCAAAATTACACTAAATCAAGTTCTTAACATGCCGTTTCTATTCGGCGATTTGTACATTGGATTCGGTGATTTGTAAACTTTTACTAATAAATTCGGCAAAATGTAAACCAATTCGGCAAAATGTAAACCTATCGCAGATTTTCAACCGTCTTGTTGGTCGGTGAAGGCAAATGATTTATTTTTGCAAGCTAAACCACGTCACGATGATGAACATATTTAGTTTTATTGACGCGAGACTGCGAGACTACGGGACTATGACTTGTGACTATGACAATGACTGCTTTAACCAAAAGCTGAAACTTCAGCATTCCCGTAAAAGCGGCCATGGTCATTGTCAATGGTCATTGTCAAAAAGTCCCGAAGTCCCGTGTCCCGAAGTCAAAAGATATTGTAGTTTAATTCTGAATACTTACTTATGGTTTGTCATTTCTCTTTTCCTGTGCGGTTGCGGCCAACATACCCAGCCTGCGCCCCACTCCGACCGCTATAGTGTGGACACGCTGAAAAGACTGGCCGCCATCGACCTTGATGCCGCTTATCGGCGTGTCGACGAAGGCGAACAAAACGGTGAACTCTCAAAATTCGAATCGGCCGACTTGTGCGCGCACCTCACCTACCAATACACGGACAACTATGCCTTGGCGATAGAATATTGCCGCAAAGCGCTTTCCGCCCTTGGCGACGACGACGATGAACCGCGTGTGGAGACACTCTATTTGCTTAGTACCATAGCGGAAGCGGGAAAGGACTTCCAAACCTGCATCAACGCCTGTACCGAAGGCAAGGAAGTCGCCCATTGGAACAAGATGAAGTTTGAGGAACATTCATTCGACTATCTCGTGGGAAAATGCAAACTCGACATGGGTCTGAAAGACGAGGGATTGGCACTCATGTCATCCTCCATCGACAAGGCCATACAGGTCGTGGACGGTGAGGGCGAATATGGACACCTTATTTATTTTGTCAACAACCTGATAAACTGCTATATTGCAGTCGACAATATGGAAGATGTGCTTCGTGAGTCAGACCACCTCGAACGTTTGATTGATGAAATGGAGGCCAAATATCCTCAGGCGAAGCCCTATTGTGACCAATGTCGCTTCGACCTCCATTCCAATCGTGCCATCGCCAAAATCACCCTTGGTCGCCCTCAGGAAGCCGAAACCGACTTCGACCAAGCCCTTGCCTTCGATTTTGCCAAAAGCTATCGCGGCAGCGACCCGCTATTGTATTATTATGCCGCTGCGGGCAACGTGGATTCTGTACTCAGCCTCTTGAACCGCTTTCCTTACCAAGAAAACGACACGGTGCAAAGGCTCTATTGTAGGCGCCTTTTGCGTCTTGAACAAGCCTATCGCGTGGCAGGCGACACGGCCATGGCCAACCTGTACCAATGCCGCATCGACACTTTGTCACAACTTATCGACCGAAACGAACAAGAGCAAGGTGTTGCCGTGAATGCCGCCCAATATGAGACGCAACAATACAAGATGGAATTGGACGACTTGTCGAAGAATACCAAGAAGATGAACATTATTTTGGTCGTATTGGTTCTGCTATTGCTGGTGATCATTCTCGTCTTGTACTGGAAAAACAAGCGGAAGATGGCGAAATCGGCTGAGGAATTGAGGCAGAAGACCCAGTCGATGGAGCTGGAAATGACGCGGCTTCAAAAGCAGGTACACATCATTGCCCGCGACAACAACCAGACCTCGCCCCAAGCTACCCAACAAGCCGCCAAGTCACTAACGGCCTTCATCGAGGGGCAACAACTCTACCTCAACAAGGACCTCTCACGCGCACTGGTAGCCAAAATGATGGGCTGTTCGCATCAAACCATCACCAAGATGCTGAACGAGATACAGCCCGACCTCTCCTTCCCCGACTACATCAAGGGACTGCGCATTGCCTATGCGCTCAAACTCATCAAGGAGAAACCTGGACTCACCGTGCAGCAAATCGCCGACCAGTCGGGTTTCTACAGCATCAGCAACTTTGAACGCGCCTTTAAAACGATTACGGGGAAGACTCCAAGGGAGTATATGAAGGGGCAGGATTAGTATCAGTTCACAAAAACAGGAAAATCGGCTCAAATCAGTGCAATTTGAGCCGATTTTTGGTAAAAAACTCCAGCGGCTTGCTGGATTTTTTTTGTTCTCTATTCCTTTACAAATTTAGTACCATTCCAAAGGTATTTCAAGGTTTTGTCGCCCTCGTAGCTACTCAACATGCTTTCTCCCATGCCAGGATAAGTATCCTCGCAGTCATAAGGATAGAGCTCAACATTCAAAGATTGGGGCGGATCGAAGTGAAAGTATTGGTAGTACACAGGAGCTTTATCATACATCTCTTTGAAGTCAGCGATTTCTGCCTTATATTGGTCCACTTTCTCCGGATTGAGCAACAACTCCAATTCGGGCGAAGGCAAAATGCCTGTGATGGTATCCAGAACACCATCCTTATAGGTCCATGTTGAAAAACTATAATCTCCGGCGCAACCTGGTCCGGCAAAAACATAAGCGGTAATCACAAGGTATCCGCCTTCTTCCAAGGGATAGCAATGAAATGCCTTAGCAGAATAGCAACCTTCACAACCAGGGTCGAAACTGCATGTATACGAAAGAGGACTGTCGCTATAGCCTTCATAGGTCCCGTCAGGATACCATTCCTTGACGATTTGTTCCGCAATGGGCACGGTGTCTACATCCACGACAACTGCAGGCGTTTCAACATTAATGTTGAGGCTGTTATTGTTGATTTGCATTTCTCCCCCGCAGGAAAACAAGGCCACTGCCAAGAGAAAAATAATGGAAATGATTTGTTTTTTCATAACGGTTGTTTTTTTTAAAACAGTAGAGACGGTGCATGCACCGTCTCTACATAGAATCATTAATCTTCAGGCGTCAAAGCCGCAATCATCTCAGCAATCTTGGCCTTCACCTCATCGACGAAATCATCGGGGTTGAGGTCGGCCTTGAATGATTTATCGCGGCTGGCAAATTCGATGGCATTGCGCTCGAGTGTCTTCGGGCTGACCACGATGCGCAAAGGCACACCGAGCAGGTCGGCATCGGAGAACATCACACCCGCGCTGATGTTGCGATCGTCGTAGATGACTTCCACACCGGCTTTCTTCAGGTCTTCGTAGACCTTGTCGGCCACGCGACGCACGTTCTCATCAGCGACACGCAGGGCGCACACCTGAACCTGCCAAGGGGCGATGGTGATGGGCCAGATGGGACCGTAGTCGTCGTGGCTCACCTCGCAGACCGAGGCAATCAAGCGACCCACACCGATGCCGTAGCAACCCATGATGGGGTACTTCAAGGTGTTGTCGCTGTCTAAGTACTGCATGTTCATCGACTCGGTGTATTTCGTGCCGAGCTGGAAGATGTTACCCACTTCAATGCCACGGCTGATGGTGATGCTGTGCTTGCCGCACACAGGGCAGATGCCGCCAGCAGTGGCCTTGGCCACGCTATCGTACTTCACTTCACCGAGGTCGCGCGCCATGTTCTCGGCGGCGGTGTCGTCCGGGCAGATGACGA
>DAIOUZ010000001.1:56202-60778 GCA_036759285.1 Candidatus Limiplasma sp.
GTGGTAGTTCACCTTGTTGGCACCCGCCACAAAGCTGTTCAAGGTCTTCAGCGACTCGTCGTAGACCACGGTGATGCCTTCAGGCAAGCCCTTAGGTCCGATGAAGCCGGCGCAGATGCCCATATCAGGAGTAACCGTAGCAGCATGCACCTCAGCACCGATAAGGTTACGGAGCTTGGTTTCGTTCACCTCAAGGTCGCCGCGTAAGAAAACGATGACCAGAGAGTCATCCATGTTGCGTTGATACAGCACGGCTTTGCAGGACTGCAAAGGCGATTTATGCAAGAAGTTGCACACCTCTTCGATGGTCTTCTGGTCAGGGGTATAGACCTCCTCCAAAGGCTCGATGGGGTATTCCTCGTTGTGAACGATGCAGTCGGCAGCTTCGCTGTTGGAGCGGTAACCGCATTCGGGACAAATGACGATGGTGTCCTCGCCAATGTCGGTAAGCAGCATGAACTCATGCGACACACGGCCACCCATCATACCTGAGTCTGACTTCACGGCCACGACTTGCGGCACGCCAGCCCGAGCAAAAATACGGTCGTAGGCATGGTAAGCCTTGGCGTAGTAATCCTCCAAATCCTCTTGTGAAGTATGGAAACTGTAGGCATCCTTCATCGTGAACTCGCGGGTGCGAATCAAGCCGCCACGCGAACGAGGTTCATCGCGGAACTTGGTCTGGATCTGGTAAATCATAAAAGGATACTGCGTGTAGCTCTTCGCGGCATCGCGGGCTAACTGCACAGCGGCTTCCTCGTGGGTCATACCCAGCACCATGTCGATGCCGTTGCGGTCCTTGAAGCGGAGCAACTCCGAGCCAATGCTGGTGTAACGTCCCGACTCCTGCCACAACGCCCCTGGCATCACAACGGGGAACATGACTTCCTGTCCATCTATGCGATCCATCTCCTCACGGATGATGTTTTCTATCTTCTTAGCGATGCGTTTGGCCGGCATGAAGAAGGAAAACAAACCGGTTCCCACCGACTTAATGTAGCCGCCACGCACCATCAGTGCCTGACTGTCGAACACGCAATCGGCCGGTGCCTTCTTGAAACGCTCTCCCAATAATGTTGCAACTTTCATATCTGTATTCTTTTTTGTTTGTTCTCAATTGAGGCCGCAAAGGTACGGTTTTTTTTGGTATGTTAATAAAAAACCTCCCGTCGTTGCCAACAGGAGGTTTTGTAGTTAAAGGTTTTGGCGTTTTTAATTCTGAATCATCACCTTTCTAGTCACTACCTTGCCACCGATGACGTGGACAAAGTAGAGTCCTGACGGCAGGTCGCTCACATCAATGGTGTCGGAGCCTTTCACGCTGAAGCCCTTTACCTTGACACCTTGCGAGTTAATCATGACGACACTGACTTTACCCTTCTCATAATCCGTAGTGATAGTCATTTGGCCTCTCACTGGGTTAGGAACGATGGTCACTTGGAACGGGTCAGCATCGACATTGGGCATTTCCGGGACTTCCGTCAGAATGTCGGTGTTGTGGCTATAAGTCACCACCTTGCCAGAAACCCTCAAAATCGGGTTGCTTGAATTATTGCAATCGGGGCAGCTATTCTGACCACTCACGCAGTCAGGATAGTTGGGGTGGCACTGGTCGATGTAGGTCGGGTCGAACTCATAGAGCAGGTCGGCTTTGCCTTCATTGAGATAATCGTCAAGGCTGTAGTCCCAAACCATAGACATGCTGCCTGGGCACCATCCTGCGCGAGCGTAAGTCCAAGTGCCGTTTTGAGGCTGGCAACCAGCCGGGTTGGGAGAGCAGTTTTCCCACAAATCTTGTGTGTAAACCGTGCCGCCATTGATGTTGATGTTGTGTGTGGCATGATAGAACTCGGCAGCGTTGCCGGTGTTGTAGGCACCATTACCTGTATCACTCCAGTTGTGTCCAGAAGTTGTGAGTTGCAGTTTGGCTTTTTCGACACAAGGGTCAAACTCGATGGAGCGCATCGGGATGGGGCACGGGTCAGCATAATCGCCGAAGGAATAGTTACCGTACCAAATCTCCCGCATATCCACGTAGGGATATTCGGGTGTGCCCTTGGTGTATTCGAAGATGGCGGTGGGGTTATAGCCGTCGCCTGTGGCGTATTGTTCGCTATAATATTCAAATTCTACAAGTCCTTGCAGCACGGAAGTGAAATCGGTCGCATCGAGGTCATCGACGCATTCTACGCCGAAGGGGGTGATATAACGGCAGAGTTCCACCCATTCGCCACGGTAATTTTTCACACGGACATAACTGATGTGGTCATAGGTGTTGCAGTTGCCGTTCACGCAGTTGTGCAGATAATGCAGGTTGATGGCGTTGAATGCGTTGACATGCGTCGGGAAGGCGTATTCGCCATAGTCGGTAAACTGTGAGGTAGTTGCCATCATTTCTCCATTCATCGCGGAAACCACCATGTCATCGTAGTCGGTGGTCACCTCAAAGCTGTTGGATACCGTTGTGACTTTGCCACCAGTTTGGGTGATGGACACGGTCATGTTGTAGGTACCTTCGCCCGAGGGGGTCCAGGTGGTGTACCAATAGCCATTGCTGGGATCATTGGGATAGTCTGTCTTCAGAAGCAGTTCTTGACCGTCAACGGAACATTTCACTTCCTCAAACTTGAGGATATCGCCGTGGTCGATATAGGCACTCAACACCACCATGACGGGATTCTCGAAGTCGGGCATATACACCTTGGTGCCTTCGTAGGGTCGGCGGATCGTCATCTCAGGGGTATAGTTTTCGGGGTCGACCACATAGAAAGTACGCGTTACCGTGGGAGCGGGCTGCCATTGGTTACCATCGCCAGGCTGGATAGCACGAACTTTCACTTGACCTTCCTCGCCTGTGAGAGTAAGGATGTTGCCTTCTACGGTGGCGGGGCCTTGGGTGACCTCAAAGGTCACAGGAAGACCAGAGGTAGCTGTGGCTTCCAGAGTGATAGGATCGTTGTAGACCAATTGGTCGGGGATGCTGGCAAAGTCGATGAACTGTGCTGTCAGTCCTGGAGGAATATGACGCACGGTGAAGTTATCGAAGCCGCCCCAACCGCTGTTGAGCATGTAGATGTAGTGCCACATGGCAGGGTCGTATTTGTCACCGCTGCCAGGGGTGAGACCAGCATTGACACCTTGGCATTCCGGCACAGCTTCCCATTCAGCGTTCAAGTCGTCGTACTTCATATAAAGGGTGACTGCTCCTTGACCGTTGTTGGCATCCAGGTCGATGGAGACTTTCCAACGATACCAGTGACTCTCTTCACCGATAGGTTGAATATTGCTGGTAATGGTGTTGTTGGGCAGCACCACACCATTCATAAAGAGCGGATTGCTCGGGTTGACACCCGTCATCATCAGATAGATACCACCATCGGGAATTGTGCTATTCTCATCGGGATAGATAGGTTCACAGATGGCGTTTTGTGAGGAGGCCTTTCGCATAGGAGGAAGTACGGAACCGTCGCCATCGCCGTCATAGCCGATGCCGAAGAAGTCGCCCCACCATTGGCGTAGAATATCGCATTCGAACTCGATGACACCTCCCGTCGAGAAGTCGAAACCATACTCGGTAATGTCGTGTGTGGCAATGTCTCCAAAAGCGGTACCGGAAGCATCCGAAAACACACCGATGGTCTCGTCGGCCGTCGGGATGGGTGGTGTGGTGCCCCAGAAGTGACCCATATAGTCGGTATACATGGGAGTGAAGGCTCCGTTGCCTGCATGGTGCACACGGACATACCAACCATCTTGACCATTCAGGAGATGATTCGGATTATCTCCAAATTCGTAGTCATTGAAATCGAAAGTTTTTTCGACTTGGGCATTCACCCCGAAGGAGAACGCCAACAGCATAAGGATTAGTGATAGTTTTTTCATAATATTAAGTTTAAGTAATAACTATTGACAAACCGTTCAAAGCCAAATAACAGAATTATTGGCGCAAAAATAGTAAAAATACTCAATTAGCGTCAGGAAACAAGATTTTTTCCTTAAGGTATTTCAACTTTCGTAAACAGCTTGAACAAATAGAATGAGCAAATTTAGTTTACAGAAAAGACAAGTTGAGATTGACTTCGTCGAATCTTCGATTTCCCCGCAAGGGTTCAGGGAATCAATTTGACTTGACAGGCCGGTCGATTTGCATATTTCATCACGACCAGCCTGTCAAAGCCAAATGTGTCATAGAATCGTTATATCCGTTTAGGGAGAACTCACTTGTCGCTTTCCCTATGCCGCATTCCGCCATGCAGGGCATCCCAATGCCGCATTTGCTCATTGATGACTTTGATGGAGTCTTTCCCGGTGCTGTCTTCTGTGGTTTCTGCATGCTTAACGGCTGGCTTACCGTCTGCTTTGCTACCGCCCTGGCGACATCCTGATAGCAGCAAGAGCGTAAGCATGGCAAATAGTAGTTTTTTTATCATTATTATCCGTTTTGGTTTCCCCAAAGGGGAGTCTTCATTCCTTCACCACCTTCCCCACACACTTTCGGCCTTCACTGTCGGTGACGTTGACGAAGTAAACGCCAGCTGGCAAACTGCTGATATCCACTGTGATCCGTTCGCCCTCG
>DAIOUZ010000002.1:0-8646 GCA_036759285.1 Candidatus Limiplasma sp.
ACGAAGAGTATTGCATGTACTGCTATAAGGATGGTAAGTTCCTGCAAGACTGCACCATGGACGAAATGATTGAGCATTGTGCCCAATTCGTGGACGAGGTGAATAAGAATATGCCTAAGCCCATGACAAAGGAAGAATATAAAGGCATGATGCGCCAGTATTTCCCGATGTTAAAACGCTGGAAAAAATGATGATTGCCTACTGCGGTTTAGATTGCGAAAAGTGTGATGCCTACCTTGCGACAAAAAATGATGACCAAGCCTTGCGTGAGAAAACCGCGAAACTTTGGTCCGAGTTAAACAACGTCCCAATCTTGCCTGAGCATATCAATTGTGAAGGCTGCCGTGTAGACGGGAAGAAAACCGTATTTTGCGACAGTTTATGCCAGATTCGCCAGTGTGCACTGAAAAAAGGCGTGACGACCTGTGGCGATTGTCCAGAAATGGAACAATGCCCAATTGTCGGAGCGGTTCACACACACAATGCTAATGCGAAGAAGAATCTTATAGAACAAAAACTATGAAGATACTTGTTTTTAATGGAAGCCCCAAAAGGGAAAAGAGCGACACCTTGCATATCACCCGTGCTTTTTTGGAAGGTATGAGCGAGGTGTCGGAACAGGAAATCCAGGTGATACATGTCATCGACAAGCATATCGAATACTGCACGGGCTGCTTTGCTTGCAAGCGCAATGGTGGCACCTGTATCCATAACGATGATATGCGAGCAATTTTGGAGGAAATTCTTACCAGCGACCTGCTGCTGTTCAGCTATCCGCTCTACAGCTACGGTATGCCCGCCCATTTGAAAGCCCTTCTCGACCGTACGATGCCGCTTTCCAGCATGGCGATGCAAAAAGTCGGTGACCGCTACGAGCATGTCGGCCAGGCGGATTTCTCTCGTTTGCGCTATTTGATGATTTGTGGTTGCGGCTTCCCGAACAGCAAGCACAACTTCGAGCCTGCCGTGGCACAGTTCAAGCTCTGTTTCCCGAACAACCACACTATCATCACTATCCCCGAAAGCCCGATGTTCAATGCACCTGAAGCCGCTGCAGTGACCAAGCCACGGCTGGAATTGGTAATGAAGGCTGGAAAGCAGTATGCTGAAAGCGGAATGATTGATGCTGAGTTGCTTGCCGAGATAGGTTCACCGATGATCCCAGAAGACATGTATGCCGCCATTGCGAATGGAGAGGCGTAATTACAGACACGCAGATGATAAAACTTCAGAAATTCTTGACTTTGTTCATAGGCATTGGCGCAGTGGTCGGTGCGGTGATGATGTGGATTGACCCCTCGGGTCAAATGTGGGGCATGGAACCATTGCTTGATATGTTGAGAGCAAAAATGCCTTGGCCTGATGTCTTTTTCAAAAACTTTATTCCTTCGGGCTTTGTATTGCTCTTTTTGAACGGTTTCACCCAATTCGTAGCAGCATTCCTGCTGTTCAAGAAATATCCCTTAGCTTATTGGGCTGTGCTCGCCTGTGGTGTCATCCTGATGCTTTGGATTGTCCTCGAATGGTGGGTGTGGGGTTTCAATTTTATGAGCAACATCTATTTTGTGTTTGGATTGGTTGAGGCTGTTGCCGCTGTGGTGAGTTTGAGAAAATTGAGATAACTCAAAAATTTATTCCGATGAGAATTGAAACAAAGCGCTTATTGATTACAGACTTTATTCCCGAAATGGCGGAAGCCGTCCACTTGAACTCGCTGGATGAGGATACTCGTCGTTTTGTTCCTGATGAGGTGTTCGAGACCATTGATGAGGCAAAGGAGACTGTCGAATTCCTCATCGGACAATATGCCAGTGAGGATGGTCCTTTTGTCCATCCTATCCTGCTGAAAACAGGAGAAAACATCGGATATGTTCAGTTGGTCAAATTTGAGAAAGGTTGGGAGATTGGGTATCATGTGGCGAAACCATACACAGGAAACGGTTATGCAACTGAGGCGATACGAGCGTTCTTACCAGCCATAATGTCAGAAAAGAACGTGTCGGAGGTTTATGGTATCTGCCTTGCCGATAATATCGCCTCTGCCCGCGTCATGGAGAAATGCGGTTTCGAGGCTGTTGAGGAGGCCGCCTTCGGAAAGCACCTTTATCAAGGGCAGGAGAGACCCATTAAAATATTTCATTTCAAACAAATAGAATTATGAAAGAAGAACTATGGAGAATGGTGAAGCTGTTCCTACTTTGGTGCCTTTTGTGTAGTGTGGCAATTATTGGCATCATCGTAGGGGGACGTATCCTTAAGAACGATGAAATCATGAATTGGACGATATTGTTGGGATTCGTGCTAATCGCCATTGTGTTTTTCGGCAAGCGTTATGTTAAGTTATCATTTGGGCGCATCGAAAGGCGTATGGTCTGGCCTGTGATTGGCATGTCTGTCTTGGTTGCCGCGTCTTACTTGTTTTTTGAAGTTTCGCTTTATACACTGATTGATATTGTTCATCTTTTCCCGAAAGAAAGTAAAGAGTTGCACGAGGCACACCAACATATTTCTGGAATTGCAGGAATTCTCTCATTTTGCATCTTTGGCCCAATTGCAGAAGAGATTTGTTTTCGTGGCATTCTTCTTGGCGGTTTGCTTAAAATGCGGTGTCGGCCGTGGATAGCCATTCTCATCACCGCCCTTGCTTTTAGTTTAGTTCACGGGTATGCAGTGAAGCTTGTCGGTACCCTGTTGATCGGAATCATTGTCGGATGGCTTTACTGGCGCACGGGCAGCATTATTCCATGCCTCATAATCCATATTGTCAACAATTCCTTTGCATATATCATACATTTGAGTAGTCAACCCACCAATACCGTTTTAATAGTAATCCTTATTGTCTGTCTCCTTTCGCTGGCATACGGTCTCTGGTGGTTTTGGAAAAAATTTAATTTTGCAGATGAATTCAATCAAACAATAAAATACAAATAAATAATGGAACAAAAATTTTGTCAGAGCTGCGGAATGCCGCTGACTGATCAAGTGCTCGGCACCAATGCCGAAGGTAGCAAAAACGAAGAGTATTGCATGTACTGCTATAAGGATGGTAAGTTCCTGCAAGACTGCACGATGGATGAGATGATTGAGCATTGCGCCCAGTTTGTGGACGAGGTCAACAAAGGACTTCCTCAGCCCATTACGAAGGAAGAATACATCGGCCAGATGAAGATGTACTTCCCGCATTTGAAACGCTGGCGGCAAACCATAAAGGTTACGGACAATGCAATGCCTGAAAATCCTGCTTTGGCACCTGTCAAGACGCTTATCGCTGAGATGGCGGATTCCTTGCCCATCACTTATATTTCTTCGATTGACGAAGAAGGTTTCCCATGCACCAAAGCCATGCTGTCGCCTCGTGTCCGTGAGGGCATCAAGGTGTTCTATTTCACCACCAACACCGGGTAGCGCACTACAAAGCCAACCCCAAGGCCAGCATCTATTTCTGTGACAGTGAGGGTTTCAAGGGCATGATGCTGCGAGGCAAGATGGAGGTGTTGACCGATGCCAAGAGCAAGGAGATGATTTGGCGCGAGGGCGATACGGAATACTATCCTGGTGGCGTGACCGACCCCAACTATTGTGTCCTGAAGTTCACCGCCACGGATGGCCGCTTTTACAGCGACTTCTATCCGAGAAGTTTTGTTTTAGAATAGAATATAATAAAAAGAGAAAACCATCACCGCTTCAAATCCTCAGCCACCCACAGCACCCATTCGTCTATGTTGTCGGTGAGCGTTTTAGGGTATGGTAAAGGAATGATGATGTCTGGAGCAATGCCTGGTGTGCCGGAAAAATCGTTGTCATAGAAATCGGAATCTACTGTTGTGGGGTATTGAAATTCAATTTTGCTATTTGGTAAAGATACCAAATTAACATCACCCGTTTGGTTAGCGCCAGAGGTTTTCCCTACACCATATACTTTGGCGCGGTCGCTATACTTCTTGACGAACTCTACAAGACTTTCTGCTGAACTGGCAGTACACCAATCTATCAAGACGGCAGCCCGATGGATACGTGTAGTTGGCTGAAAACCTAAATCACCCTCTCTCTCAACTCTTTTTATGAATTCTTTTTTCGATTTTTTGAGCTCTTTTAAATATATCCGAATCAAAAGTTTATTAATGAATCCATCTGTCGGAAACATCTTCAAAATAAAGTGCCGATTCTCAGGCGTGTTACGAAACCAAATTCTACTGGGTTTGCCAGGATGGTCATATAGCGCAACATTATAATTTTTCCATACCCCATCATCGCCTCCTCCATTACCACGAAGATCAATAATCAGATTCTTGCAATCAGACTCTACAAATTGTTGGAAAGCGTTTTTTGTCCATTCTTCAAAATTTGGTTCGCATGAAGGAACACGAATGAGCCATGTGCAGGAATCCATCTTGCAAGAAACAGCCTTGGGCGCATATTCGATGATTTCAATGTCTTTGGGATAATGTGTTATGGCCTCACGGAAAGTCTTCGTATATACCCAGAAATGCTTGTCAAATTGGCTAGAGAACCATAAAGCATAGTCGCTGACAGCTTTCTCTATACCGACCGCTCCTTGGCTTACCTGTTGTCTAAGCTGTTTCCTCATGGCCCTGTATTCTTGCTCGTAACCTTTTTCCATGATAGCGCTAAAGGGGGCATAGTTCTCTTCCACAAAGCTGACAAGATAATCGTAGTCCTCCAAGTTTCGCCTTATGCTGTCAGGCAAATCCATTTTGGCGGTGAGGGCTATGTTGTCAAGCTCATCCGTAGTTGTAGTAAGGGTGATGTAGTTAGGCTCATTCTCGGTGGCAATGTCCTCCCTGATACTGTAGATTATAAAGGCGTACAGTCCAGCGACAATAATGGTAATGAGGACAAGCAGTGTGATGATGATAATTTTGATTGCCTTTTTCATTGTTAAATAAGTGTTCAAAATTAAACTGCATATTTCATTAGATTCCCCTGCGAGGAAATCGAAGATTCGACGAAGTCAATGGAGTTGAGACATAGTTTATTAAGCGGCGGCATGAACAAGTTGACTATCCGTAAGCCCCACAAGCCGCCGCGTGTAGAAAAACAAACGAACTCCATTCCCCGCAGGGGAATCTCAACATGTCTTTTATGTAAACTAAATCTGCTCATCTACTTATTGTTTGTGTTTTGTACTTATGTCTTCCACATCACCGCTTCAAGTCCTCAGCCACCCACAGCACCCATTCGTCTATGTTGTCGGTGAGCGTCGTGGCGTATGGCAAAGGGATGATGATGTCTGGAGCGATACCTGGGGTACCGGAAAAATCGTTATCATAGAAATCAGAAGTTATTGTTGTGGCATACTGAAATCCTATTTTGCTATTGGGTAAGACCACATAATGGCAATTACCCGATTGGTTGGCTCCAAAGGTTTTCCCAACACCATATACCTTGGCTCGGTCGCTATATTCCTTAACAAATGTTACAAGACTTTCTGCTGCACTGGCAGTATTCCAATCTATCAAGACAGCAGCCCGATTGATAAGTGTTGTTTGCTGAAGTCCCATGTCTCCATCCCTTTCAACCCATATTTCAAACTCCTTTTTCGATGTCTGGCACCTTTCTACAAACTCTCGAACTCTTTTAGATTCCAACATGGAGTCCCAATGGTGCAAGTTCTCAGGTGTGTTGCGAAACCAATGAATACAAGGTTTGCTTGGATGGTCGTAAAGTGCAAGGTAATAACTATTCCATACACCATCTGAACCTCCTATATTACCACGAAGATCAATAATCAGATTCTCGCAATCCGATTTCAAGAATTGCCAGAAAGCATCGGTTGTCCATTTCTCGAGGCTTGGATCGCATGAAGGGACGCGAATGAGCCATGTGCAGGAATCCACTTTGCAAGAAACGGCCTTAGGCGCATACTCGACGATTTCGATGTCTTGGGGAGAGAACACCTTTCGAGCCTTATGAAAAGCTTCTGTATTCACCATGATATGTCTGTCAAACCGGCCATAGAACCAAAGGACATAGTCGATGGCTGCTTTCTCTATGTCGGCCTCTCCTTGTTTTACTTGTTGTCTAAGTTGGTTCTTCATGGATTTGTATTCTCTCTCGTAGCCTTTCTCCATGATGGCTTTAAAGGGAGCATAGTTTTGTTCCGTGAAGCTGACAAGATAATCGTAGTCCTCCAAGTTTTGCCTTATGCTGTCGGGCACAGCTGCAATAGAGGTGAGGGTAAAAAGGACGAGCAGTGCAGTAATGATGGTCTTTTTCATTGTTGATTCAATTTATTTGTTTTGTACAATTGTCGGCAAAGTTATGAAGTTTTTTGAGACGAGGACTGCCTTGGGCAATTTGTGTCGCAAAATAGTCGTGTTTTTGTATCTGGAAAACAAAAACGAACAAAACAACCTATGGAATAGAAATTCTGTCGGAGCTGCAGAATGCTGCTCCCAGATTAAGTCCACGGTACAAATGCCGATGGTATTATGGCTTGAAATGTTGAGAGCAAAGACACCATTGCCGCGCTGTGATTAGTTTGAAAAAATGGATAATCGTTGTCAAAGTCATTGGAAATACAATATCTTTGCGGTTGAAAATTAACGTTTATAAGCTTTTATGACATGGCTATTGTACTAAGAGAAGCGTTTGCTATTTATCCATCGGTAAAACTCAAAGGTTTCAAGAAGAATTCTAAAACAGAAAAAAAGGAGTTTGTCTTCCTCAAAGAGTTGCTGTTTGGCGACTATATCCAACCTTATGTGGTCGACGATGATTACGTGAGAAAAACGATTATCGAGGGGAAGAATGAGGTGGAATACATCAAGGTAAGAAGTCGCAGGACAACGGGCTACATCAAGGAATCGGATATGCAAGCCGAGAGAGTCCTTGAAATCAATTTCGTTGATGTGGGACAAGGCGACGGATGCCATATCGTAACCCCCGACGACAAGCATTTCCTGATTGACTCCGGTGGCTCCGACAACATGTATCGTTTCCTCAAATGGCGATTCAACCTGAAAACATCAAAAACCATCCCGCCACCGTTTACGGTTGTCATTACACATTCAGATTCAGACCACTATCAAGGCTTCGGAAAAATCTTCGATAAAACGGAAGGCTCGACACAACAATTTACTATCGATGGAATCTATCACAATGGAATGGTGGAAGAGAGCGGGTCGAAGCTCGATGCGTTAGGTACGGTAATCAAACACAACGATTGCAAATACATTACCGATTTGTGCGACACGCAAGCCGATTACGAAGAAAGGCTTAAGAACATAACCAAAGCCGGAGTATATATCAACACATTAAGCAAATCGTCGGCCCCCAAGCAATCGCTGCGACTTGGCTCGAAACCCATTCATGACAAAGGTGGCCTGAAAATGGAGATAATGGGTCCGGTGGCGGAGAAAATTGATGGAAAAGACGCTTTGCCTGTTTTTGACAACGACAAAGGCAAAACCAAAAACGGACATTCTGTGGTAATCAAACTTACCATTGGAAAACTGAGGATTCTGCTCGGCGGCGACCTAAATACAGAGTCGGAATACCACCTGATTCACCACTACTCTGGTATAAACGTGGCCAATATCAAGGTCCAACTAGATGACAAATCTCTCGACGAGGCCCAAAGACAAACCTTGAAATCACAATTGGACGAAGCCGTAATGAAAGCCAGAGAAGCCTTGCAAGTGGACATCGCAAAATCGTGCCACCATGGAAGTGCCGATTTCACGAGCGAGTTTCTTCGGGTACTCAATCCGATAGCGACGATTATTTCGAGCGGCGACGATGAGCCATACGCACACCCTCGCCCCGACACGTTGGGAACCATTGGCAAACACAGCCGTGGTGAACGCTCGTTGATATTCTCAACTGAACTGGCTCGTTCAGGCAAGGAATATATTGAGTTGCAAACGGAGAAATCAACCGAAAAAAAGCGTGAGAGAGTGGTGACGGTGTATGGCATGATTAACGTGCGAACCGACGGTGAAAGAGTGGTCATCGCCCAAATGCTCGAAAAGTCTTCCTCAAGCAAAGACTGGGATATCCATAAACTGGAATGGAACGAGGAGAATGAGGAATTTGAATACAACCAATACAAAACGTACGAATAAGGTATTGTACTCAATAATAACACAATAAAACAATGAGACAATTGCCCAATACGCTATCGGCACTCAGATTGTTAGGGGCAATTGCTCTCTTGTTTTGCGACGTGCAAGGCTTCGCTTTTTGGTTAGTCTATCTTTTTTGTGGCATCAGCGACATGCTCGATGGTTTTCTGGCGCGCAAACTCAATGCTGCAACCCATTTCGGTGCTGTATTTGACAGCGTGGCAGACCTTTGTTTTGTGACATGTTGCTGTTGTAAGTTGATACCCGCATTGGAGTTTCCATTATGGGTGTGGATATGGTGTGGAGTGATAGCCATTATAAAATTGATGAACCAGGTATCCGCATTGGTGTTGCTCAAAAGATGCATCTTTCTTCACAGCACCGCGAACAAGGCGACAGGATTGCTGCTCTTTCTTGGAATACCATTGGCATTATTCATTGAATCGACAGTTCCTATCATTATCATAGCCATTATTGCCACCTTTGCCGCGGTTCAGGAAGGACACTTTATCAGAATAAAAATAAGTAGATGATCAGATTTAGTTTACATAATCGACAA
>DAIOUZ010000002.1:8656-12224 GCA_036759285.1 Candidatus Limiplasma sp.
TCGTTTGTTTTTCTACACGCGGCGGCTTGTGGGGTTTACGAATAGTCAACTTGTTCATGCCGCCGCCTAATAAACTATGCCTCAACTCCATTGACTTCGTCGAATCTTCGATTTCCCGCAAGGGAATCTATCGGAAAAACCGTAATATGCAGAATAATTTGAATTAGACGTCACCTTTTGCGACTCGGTCTTGTTATATAGGCGAACTGGTTCAGAAAACAGAAGTCTAACAATTTAAAACAAAAAGAAAATGGATAGCAATTTAGTTTGGTTGAATTTTGTCGACACGATTCCCGTTATTGCATGTGGATGCGTACTTCCTATTGTGTTTATTTGGCTGGAAACGCGTCGTAAGATTAACGAGTCAAGAGACCGTATGCAAATTGTAACGACAGCCATCGAGAAGCATCCTGACATGGATGTCGAAGAACTGATGAACAAAATTTCATCCAAAAAAAAGTCGCTGAAGGAAAAACTGCTTGCGAAACTGCTTTGGGGCTGCATCACCACTATACTGGGCATCGGCTTGATTGGATTTGGCATCTTCCTTATTAATACAATAAGCAAAGATACACAGAAGATTCACATGGCAGACGATGTTCAGACTGCCATTGCTTTCGGCGTGATCCTTCTGGCCATAGGTGCTGCCTTCATCATCAACTATGGCGTAGGTAGAAAGATGCTCGCCAAGGAGATTGAAGCCGAGGAAAGCAAAATGACCACACAGGCATAACCGTGACACGCGAAGGATTCATAGAACTTGTGGAGCGTGAGCAAAGAGCCTTGCGGGGCTTCTTGCTCTACCTCTGTTGCGGCAACAAAGAGGAAGCCGACGACATCGCGCAAGATGCATTGGTGAAGGCTTACCTCTCGTCGGCAGGCTATCAGGAGAAGGGGAGATTCCGCTCGTGGCTCTTCAAGATTGCGCACAACACCTTCCTCAACCATAAGGTAAGTTGCCGCACAACGGAAAGCATCGAGGAAGCCCGAACGCTTGTCAGCAACAGTGCCGCTGATGCTTCCTTTGAGCACCAAGACCTCTACTTGGCTTTGAGAACTTTGCCACCCAAGGAACGCTCAGCCATTACACTGTTCTATCTCAATGGATACAATATCAAGGAGATAGCCGCCATTACCGAGGCATCGGAGGATGCCGTAAAAAAACAACTCTCACGGGGACGTGACCAACTGAAAGAAAAACTGAAACTATGAACAAAGACAAAGCCTTAGAGGAACTTTTCCTCGCCCAGAAACCTCAATTCGATGATAGCGAAGCCTTTATGGAATCGCTCAACAAGCGTTTGGATGCCGTGGAGTACATCAAACAGCACCAAGAGGCCACGATTCGACGCTATAAGATGGCGTTGGTGGCGGCCTTTGTCGTGGGCATCATCAGCGGCGGCATCACCATCATCTATATGCTTTCCACGCCCGTCAGGGTGCCGCTTTTCACCTTCCAAGTGCAAACGGGCTGGCTTTCATGGTTGGCCGCCAACTCTCGACTGCTGACTACCACAGCACTTTCATTGCTGATTACCTTCGGACTTATTAGCATTATCGGGAATATTCAGGATATTCGAAGTATGAGTGTTGAAAGCGAGGCTAATTGAATAAAAACATGGTTTATTTACCCTGTTTTCGCTGCTTTTTTGGAGAAATTGGGGTTAAATTGGGCATATTATCGAACATGAAAATCATATTTTTCGTTTATTTTCTTGCGGTCTCAGAAATAATACAGTCCTTTAAATCCGTGATAAACAAACTGATTGTCAATTTGTTTGCATTTTGCTTTACCATAATATATAAGTGTTTTCATTGCGAACTTTTCGTAACGAAACTTTCGTAACGAACTTTTCGCAATACAAAACAGAGTTTTTTGATTTAACGGCCATGTCTTTTGTTGTTTTTTTCGGTCCAAAGAACTTTTTTTGCATCCTGCTGTAATTATTCCGTTTTTCCTGCGACTAAAGAAGCAAACGATGAAAGCTAAAAAATGGAGACAAAAGAATTAGAGAAAGGGCGCAGTCGCAAAGCGATTGCGCCTTTTTTGTATTTTTGCGGCACAATTAAAACATGCCATGAATAAAGCCGCCCAAATCGTCAAGAAATACACCAACGTTAGCCTGATGCTGCGCATCTTTATCGGACTGGTCATCGGAGCGGTGTTGGGTTTGTTGGTGCCTTCATGGACGGGCATCGGCATCCTTGGCAGAATGTTCGTCAGTGCCTTGAAAGGCATCGCTCCTGTGTTGGTTGCAGTTTTGGTGACTTCTTCCATTGCCAAAGCGGGAAAAGGACACGGGCGTCGTTTCACCGCCTTGATAGGAGTCTATATGTTGAGCACCTTTATTGCGGCTATCTGTGCGGTGGTAGGCAGTTTCTTGTTCCCCGTGACTTTGCAATTGGTTGAAGTGCCCGAGATGGAAGGTGCCGTTGGCTCGCTGTCGGAGGTGTTCACCAACCTGCTGACGGGTATGCTCACCAACCCCATCATGGCCATCGCCAACGCCAACTACATCGCCATCTTGTTCTGGTCTATCATCATCGGCATCGCTCTCAAGAAATTGGCTAATAGAGCCACCATTGCCGTGGTCCACGATTTTGCCACGGTGATTTCAAAAGTAGTGAAATGGATTATCGAGTTCGCCCCGTTCGGCATCCTCGGACTGGTCTTCACGACTGTGTCGGAGAACGGCCTTGAGGTCTTCACGACATACGGTCACCTGCTGCTGCTTTTGGTGGGTTGCATGTTGGTCAACACCTTGGTTTTCAATCCGCTCATTTCCTTTGTGATGCTGCGGAAGAACCCCTATCCGTTGTTGTTCACTTGCCTAAAAGAGAGCGGGCTGAATGCCTTCTTCACGCGTTCATCGGCGGCCAACATCCCCATCAACATGGCGCTGTGCAAGAAGCTCAACCTTGACGAGGACTTCTATTCAGTCAGCATCCCTTTGGGTGCTACCATCAACATGGACGGTGCCGCCGTGACCATCACGGTTTTTGCGCTTGCTGTGGCACATACTGTAGGTGTGGAGGTCAGTTTCGCTTCAGCGGTGTTTCTGGGACTTATTGCCACCCTCGGCGCCTGCGGCGCCTCGGGCGTGGCGGGTGGCTCACTGCTGCTTATTCCAATGGCCTGCTCGTTCTTCGGTATCGGCAACGACGTGGCCATGCAGGCTGTCGCTATAGGTTTCATCATTGGCGTGGTGCAAGACTCCGTTGAGACCGCCCTCAACAGCAGCGGCGATGTGTTTTTCACCGCCACGGCGGAGTATTATGATAGGAATAAAAGTAAAAATCATTGAATAATGGAAACAAATAGAATACTATTGCGCCCTTGGCATGACGATGACGCAGAAGCACTTTTCAAATATGCCTCAGACCCAGAAGTAGGGCCTCGTGCCGGTTGGCCGCCACATAAGAATGTGAAAGAAAGTCTAGAGATTATCCGAGCTATATTCGGCACCGAAACTATGTGGGCTGTCGAATGGAAAGAAACAGGCGAAGCCATCGGCTGCGTGGGATACCTTCCTGCATCCGTCTCAAACCTAAAGATTAGCGAAGACCA
>DAIOUZ010000002.1:12234-25563 GCA_036759285.1 Candidatus Limiplasma sp.
CCCGTCCTTATTGGGGAAAGGGTATCTGCACAGAAGCAATGCGAATGATTGTTGACTATTGTTTTCACGAAAAAGGCTTCACTGTCCTTTGGGGCGACTACTTCCTTGATAATCCCGCCTCAGGCCGCGTGATGGAGAAATGCGGTTTCGTGGATACTGGAAAGGAAACACGATGCCCAAGATTGGAAGTCGGCTCAGACCGCCCAGTCAGAGTCATGAAATTGGAAAGACCGAGTTGATTACAAATATCCTTCATCAAAATGAAAAACAAGGAAACAAAAAAGCATTCCATTCGCAAGATACTGCTTGCACTGCTTGCAATGGCCATAGTGGTCGGTTGCATATTTTCTCACTTTGGAGGCTTCGGGACAGGTCAATGCGCCGATACTGCTGAATTTGCGAAATATGCCCACAGCATTTCGGAGATTTCCGTTCCTGCACAAGCCCGTGTTGTCGCCTTGGGAGAAGCCACGCACGGCAACGCCGAGTTCCAACAACTCAAGTTGGATGTTTTCAAGGTGATGGTCGAGAAATACGGAGTACGCGCTTTTGCCTTGGAGGGCGATTACGGCAACTGCGAGGTGGTCAATCGTTATATCCACGGTGGCGAAGGAACAGCACAAGAAACGGTGGCAGCCATCGGTTTTCCCATCTACAGAACCGAGCAGATGGAACAACTGGTCTCGTGGATGCGCGACTACAACGCAACGGCAAGCAAGGACGACCAACTTTGCTTCTACGGCTTTGATATGCAGCGCTATGAGTACAACTATAAGTATCTGCTTGAAGCCGCAAAGGAATTTGGGTTGGATACGAAAGATTTGGAGAAAATTTGGGATGGTGAAAAAGACGGTTTTTCGGATGCCTATAAACCTGACGAGAACGCGAAAATTTTTGAAGCCGTGAAGCAGGAACTGATGCAACTGAACGACTCACTGACCGTGAAAGCCGTGCATCATGCGGATGTGTTGCTCCAAAACATCTCCGTTGGAAAAGTCATCAACGATGCAGTGGCGGGGAACGCTTTGCGCGACAAGTTTATGGCCGACAATGTGTGCTGGATTTTGGAACAAGAACAGGCGCGCGGCAATGAGCGAATTTTTGTTTCTGCCCACAACGGCCATATTCAGCGGTTCAACAATTATGGGACAATAGGAAAAGGGCTGGGCAATCTGCTCGCCGATAAATTTGGTGAGGGGTATTTCGCCATCGGCACCGATTTCTTCAAGGCACGAGTTAGTTTACCTAAAGGTCAAAACCACAATAACAGATGCAATCACACCTTTTATTCCTACGACCCTTTGGCCAAAGCGTCCAAGAAATGCGGCTATGAAATGAGTTGGCTCGATTTCTCAACGATTCCAGAAGATTCTCCACTCAAGCAGCAGATTGCAGGTTACACTTGGATGGGTTCGGTAGGCGAAGGCTACTCTCCGCTCATGGCTGTCTTGCCGATGGCGTACCGCATTTGGGTTTCGCCCACGGAACTTTATGACGGATTGATATTGGTTTCGAACGCACATCCAACCGTGATACGATAATGAACGTTGGTCTTCATTCCAACGCTTTCATGGGACATTCTTTCTTGCATTTCTGACACAAGATGAACTCTGTGGCGTTTTTCCATCCTGCCCTTGCCCCAATTCCTTAGCCACCTGTTTCGCCTTGGCGACTTCAAGGTCATTGTGTTGCATGATGATGTACTTTAACGTTACATTCTCCTTTTCAATTTGGCTAACACTTGCCCCAATTTATTTTTGAAAAGCATCCACAATAAAAGCGGATTCCACCACAAAGCCTTAATTTGTTTTTCGTAGGCTTCTATTTCTTCTTTCGAGATGCCATATGATTTCATCTGTTTCGCAAATTCATTGGCTATAGAGATAATCGTAGGCAATTCTTTATAATATTCAGGATGGGAATGCAGGAAATTAACACGCCTGACAACAACATCTGCATAGTCTTCAGGTTTGGACGTTTCCCATGGGGAAGAATAAGGCCATTCTGTCAAGCTTTCATCATAGTCGACTAAGGCGAGAATGGTCAGGTCATTGTTTTTGACAACACCAATGGCAGGATAGTCGGAGGCTATTGTCTGCAAATCTGCATGGAATTTCATGGCTTCTTTTTCCATTCCAATCTTTTTAGACACATATTTTTCCAAAGATAGGTAATACTTTATTTGACCCATGAAATAATAAATCGCATGTGGATTTGGCTCTACACGAGTAACAAGAAACTCGACCTTATCGTGCAGAGCCTCAATTCTACTCTCAAGACTAGCCATTGTTATGACATTAGAAGTGGAATTATTACGATAAATATAGTGATAGGCTACATGATCGTCGATTCCGAAACTCTTTTCTGCATGGCAAGCCTTCAGCAAAAAAGTGGTGTCTTCTGCATTGCGAGACAAGCCATACCTAATGACTGAAGAAACAAAAAGTCGCCTGTGAAAAAGTGCGCTTTGGTGCTCATTGGTAAAAAGCAGAAACAGAGGATACTCGTTCTTTAGCCCTTCCTGAATGGCATCATTCTTATAAGACTTGGAAATGATTATCCCGTCTTCGTATTCATGAACAAACCCTCCTTTCACTATATATAGGTTTTTCGTCCTACCTTTGTGGTAAAGGATTTCCAAGAAATCTAAATCTACATAGTCATCTGCATCTACAAAACTCAAATATTCGCCTCGCGCCACTTCTATACCTTTATTACGGGAAATCCCAGGGCCTAGATTCTCAGGGTTTTCCAAAATGCGGATGCGCGAGTCTTCCTTTGCCGCAGCATGCACCACGTCCATCGCACTGTCCGTGCCGCAGTCGTCCACGAAAAACATCTCAATGTCCTCAAGCGTCTGGCCACGCAACGATTCCACGCACCGACTGATGCCCGGGCCTGGGTTCCATACAGGAACGATAATGGAAACTTTAGGATTTTCTCTCATCTTGACAAACCTTTTTCTTAAGAAATGTTCCCACTCCCTTCTTGATACGAATCATCCTTCTTACAACCCTAGAAACGAACGAATGGTTGTTCAAGAATATGAGGATTCGTTGGCGAAGAGGAAGCCTTCTCGCCTGAGCTGCCATACTCCATCTGATTTTTCTCGAATGATTCTCTTTTTTGCACAGCGCATACACTTCGTGAAACAAACGATACAAATCTGTTTCCGCATCGTTCATACAATCTGGATGTTCGATGACAAAATCAACCCATTCCTTCACCGTTCCCACATAGTCCCCTGCCTTGCGGCTCTCCCATGGCAACTTAAATGGCTGTTGAGCCAAAGCAACCCCGTAATCGCACAATACACGTACAACAAAAGACGCTCTTTTCAATTTCTCCAACTGCGGAAAACGAAGCACCTGATTGCGAAGGCCTCTGATGAAATCTTCCGCAGCATCACGGCATTCAGGCCTCTGCCTGTAATATGTACAAAGCATCAGATTATAAATAACCCGACTTGTCACATATCTAGAAATACTTTCTTCATCCGTCATGCATTCCAAAATGTAATCCATCTGTTCCCTAAAAGCATGAAACCTCCTTTCGAATGTATGGGGATGCATATCATGCACAAGTGAATTGTTGCGTTCGCAAAAATGGTATTCAGCAGTTTCCTCAAAGTCAAAACTTTCTGCCTTGTGGCAGACTTTTAAAAGGAAAGTATCATCTTGACCTCTGCGCGATGTGCCATAATATATGTTGTGCATTTTAATAAAACCTCGCCTATAAATCGCGCTTTGATGTTGATAACTAAACAAACGATAAAGCGGTTTGTCTAAATCAAGACCTTTACGGATGGTCTCGTTGAGTTCAAGATGATCTGCTATTGTTCCGTCTTCTTTCTCATAGACAATCTTCCCCTTCACAATATCCAATTTGTCGGTAATCGCCTTCGTGTATAGCCTTTCCAAAAAAACCGGATTCAAGTAATCATCCGCATCAATAAAAGCAAGGTACTCGCCTCTTGCTACATCAATACCGTTGTTGCGGGAAATCCCTGGGCCAAAATTCTCAGAGTTCTCCAAAATGACAATGCGCGGGTCTTCCGCCGCAGCTGCACGCACCACATCCATCGCACCATCCGTGCCGCAGTCGTCCACGAAAATCATCTCGATGTCCTCAAGTGTCTGGCCACGCAGCGACTCTACGCAATGGCTGACGCTCGGGCCAGGATTCCATACGGGAACGATAATGGAAACTTTTGGATTTTCTCTCATCTTGACAACCCTTTTTTCTTAAGAAATATACCCACTCCCTTCTTGATACGAATCATCCTTCTTACAACCCTAGAAACGAACGAATGGTTGTTCAAGAATATGAGGATTCGTTGGCGAAGAGGAAGCCTTCTCGCCTGAGCTGCCATACTCCATCTGATTTTTCTCGAATGATTCTCTTTTTTGCACAGCGCATACACTTCGTGAAACAAACGATACAAATCTGTTTCCGCATCGTTCATACAATCTGGATGTTCGATGACAAAATCAACCCATTCCTTCACCGTTCCCACATAGTCCCCTGCCTTGCGGCTCTCCCATGGCAACTTAAATGGTCGTCGAGCCAGAGCTACCCCATAATCGCACAAAACACGCACAACAAAAGACTCTCTTTTCAGTTTCTCCAATTGTGGGAAACGAAGCACCTGCTCACGAAGACTTCTGACAAAATCTCCATATTCAGGCCTTTTCCTGTAATGATTACAAAACATCAGATTATGAATAACCCGATCTGCCAAATACTTGGAAGCATATTCTTCATCTGTCATGCACCCAACGATATAATCCATCTGTTCCCTAAAAGCATGAAGCCTCCTTTCGAATGTATGGGGATGCATATCATGCACAAGTGAAAGGCTTCGTTCACAATAATGATATTCAGCGGTTTCCTCAAAACCAAAACTTTCTGCCTTATGACAGACTTTCAAAAGGAATGTGATATCCTGCGTCCTGCGGGAAGTACCATAACAGACTCCGTGTTTTATGAGAAAATTACGTTTGAAAACCGCGCTTTGATGTTGATAACCAAACAAACAATAAAGCGGCTTGCCCAGATTGAGATCATTACGAATGGTTTCGTTGAGTTCAAAATGATCTGCAATTGTTCCGTCTTCTTTCTCGTAAACAATCTTTCCCTTCACAATATCCAATTTGTCGGCAGCCGCCTTTGTGTAAAGCCGTTCCAAAAAAACTGGATTCACATAGTCATCTGCATCGATAAATGAGAGGTACTCGCCTCGCGCCATTTCTATACCTTTGTTACGGGAAATACCAGGGCCTAGATTCTCAAGGTTCTCCAAAATGCGGATGCGCGGGTCTTCCTTAGCTGCTGCACGCACCACATTCATCGAGTCGTCTGTGCTACAGTCATCCACGAAAATCATCTCGATATCCTCAAGTGTCTGGCCGCGTAGCGACTCTACGCAACGGCTGATGCCAGAGCCAGGATTCCAAACTGGAATAATGACGGAGACCTTTAACGAAGCAGAAAACATTTGGTTATCCATTGTTTTTTACTTTTTTCAACAATCTCTTGATCGATTTCTTCACCTTTTGCATTATAATTGTAACTGGTTTTTCAAATCGCGTTTCCATTTTTTTTACGCGTATACGCAAAGGAAGTTCCTGCCATCCAACACGTACAACCTCCCTGCATCTTGCTAAACTCTCCGCCGGTTCGCCTTTCCTTTCCATCTCCGCAATAGCACGACTCATGTCCTCAAGGAAATTTTCGTAGCCTTCGAGGTATCTCCCATTGCAATCGGGATACGACATGAAAAACTCATGCCAGTTCTGCACCATTTGCAAATAATTCTTGGCCTGTCGGAAATCGCCCCAAAGCCTAGTCCTGAGTACCAGGCCATGGTCGAGGATCGCACGTATCTCCACCGTCAGCGAATGTTCCGCCCATGCTTGGATTTCGGGTGTCAGACGAAGCATCCACTCCAAAACCTGCAACTTTCGGCCTGCCACATCCTTTTTTCCTTCAGCCATAATCTGGTTGCACAGTGAAAGTTGGTAGTTGGCGTAATTTTTCAACTCCTTGCCTTTCCCTATTTTCTTGGATACATTTCGAGTCTTCGTTGTGAAATGCCGAAACATGTCCCTGATTTGCGATTTGTATATCTCAATCTTATCCTGTGGAATGTCATCTTCCACCATCTTTTCTGCAAACCGAGCAGCAAGGATGACGACTCTCGACCATATATTATGATGCTCAGGATGGGATGCCAAGAAACCAATCCATTTTTCAATTATCCCCATATAAGCTTCATGCTGCGCTATTTCCCGAAACGAGCAATAGGGCCATTCTGTCAAAACCTCGCCATACTCTGCCAAGGCAAAGACAACTAAATCGGTGACTTTCATGGATTCGATAGCAGGATAGTCTAACGCTATGTTGCGCAAACCGGCAAGGAATTGCGAGGCTGCTTCTTCCATTCCTGCTGTTTGGTTCGCATGTATTTGAATGGTAAGATAGTATTTCAACCTATCCACCAGATAACGTCCCGCGTAAGGATTCGGCTCGACATGACCAATAAGGTATGCCGCCTTATCGCGTAAAGTCAAAACCAATCCTTCAAGGTTTGCCTCAGTCATTGTGTTTAGGGCCGATTCAGATCTGTAAAGATAATGGTAGGCCACTAGGTCGTCAGCGCCAAAAGACCTGGCGACATGGCAGGCTTTCAGCAAAAAGGTAGTATCCTCGCCGTTAGACGATAGACCAAACCTGACATCCGATTTGGCAAAAAGTCGGCTGTGATATAACGCACTTTGGAACTCATAAGTGAATAAATAAAACAAAGGCATGTTATTCAACAACCCTTTACGAATTCTATAATTTAGCTGATGTGACCTTAAAACGACTTTCCCGTCCTCAAATTCGCAAATATGAAAACCTTTCACTATATCAAGGTCTTCCGCCTTGCCCTTGTGGTAAAGGACTTCCAAGAAATCTAAATCTACATAGTCATCTGCATCCACAAAAGACAAATATTCGCCTCGCGCCATTTCTATACCTTTGTTACGGGAAATTCCAGTGCCTAGATTCTCAGAGTTTTCTAAAATGCGGATGCGCGGGTCTTCTTTAGCTGCAGCACGTACCACATCCATAGCATTGTCCGTGCCGCAGTCGTCTACGAAAATCATCTCAATGTCCTCAAGCGTCTGGCCACGCAACGATTCCACGCACCGACTGATGCCCGGGCCTGGGTTCCATACAGGAACAATGACGGAAACTTTCAGTGTATAAGCAAGTGGTTGGCTAGACATTGATTTTGTTTTTCAGAATGCAAAAATAGTGATTTTGTTTAAATTAAAACTGAAAAAATCTATAATTGACAAACAACAACACGAAATCAATGATGATGCCAATGCTTATACCCTCATCCTTCCCGAGCAAGACGTGGTGCCTTTGAAAAAGGCTCCCATGGCGCTTTTATTCATCTTTTTTTTTGCACAATTCCAAAATATTGTACTTTTGTGTCACCGTTTCGAGAGGAATCTTTTTGAAGGTACCACCCTCAACATTAGGATGATTTGAAGTCATAACTCGATGTATGCCAATAGCAATAGAATTCAATAATGTCAGCAAACTGTATCGGTTAGGATTGGTTTCATCCGGCACTCTAAGTCATGACCTTGATCGTTGGTGGCGGATGAAAGTCAAGGGAGAAGAGGACCCGTTTTTAAAGATTGGCGAGACCAACGACCGCACGACCAAGGGCAAAAGTGACTATATTTGGGCTTTGAAGGACATCGATTTCAAGGTAGAGGAAGGTGATGTGGTTGGTATCATCGGCAAAAACGGTGCTGGGAAAAGTACTTTACTAAAGATATTATCAAAAATCACATCGCCAACCATAGGAACAATTAAAGCCAACGGTCGTATTGGTTCTTTATTAGAAGTGGGAACAGGCTTCAATTCAGAACTGACTGGACGCGAGAATATTTATCTCAATGGTGCCATCCTCGGTATGACCAAAATGGAAATCGAGAAAAAACTAGACGAAATTGTAGATTTCAGTGGTTGTGAGCGATATATTGACACCCCTGTGAAACGTTATTCCAGTGGCATGAGAATGCGTCTCGGTTTCTCCATTGCGTCACAACTTGACCCTGAAATTCTTGTAGTAGACGAAGTGCTTGCTGTTGGAGACTATGAGTTTCGAAAAAAAGCCATTAAAAAAATGCAAGAATTGAGTCAAGGCCAAGGGCGAACCGTGATTTTTGTAAGTCACAACTTGCCAAGTATTAAACAACTATGCAAGACAGGAATAGTGTTGAATAATGGGATGATGGATTATTATGGGACAATTGAAGGGGCAATAGACTGGTATTTGGCAGGCGACAAAACCGATAACTCTAAGGTGAATGAATCTTTTTCCTCAAACAGAAAAGGAAACGGCATTTTGAAGTTTAAGGACATTCGATTTTTCAGTAAGAATGGAACGGAGCGAAATCTTTTTGAGGTTGGAGAGGAATGTGTCATCAGAATTGGTTTTGACGCGACAAATAGGCTAAAGCAAAGTCATGATTCCAAGATTAGTGTATTAATTAATGACAAAAAAAGTATGGAAAGGGTAGCTTGGTTAAGTTCTACTATGTTTTCGGAAAGGATCAATCCTGACGCAGGAATGATCCAATTCAAGATTCCTAAATTGATGCTAAACCAAAGCGTTTACATAGTGAGTCTTTATGCAGAAGTGGATGGAGAAAAGGCGGATTTCATTTGGAATGCAGCCCAATTCGAAACGACATACCAAGATTATTTCGGTACGGGAAGAACTCCAATTAAAAAAGTCTCAATCGTAGGTAACACCTTCTTGGATTATGCCATTTCATGGAAAGAAAAGGTCTGAAGCATGAAACAAGAAATCAGAAAGCATATTGTAAGAACGACTTTTCTCATCACACCCATTTTTATAAGCCTTTGAAATAGGCGAACATTTCTCAATACCGCTCCACAAAATCCATAACCAGCCTAAACACAAGCTTATAGCTGTCAAAAACAGCGTTCCCGTAAGTGTCGAAGATGGTGTGATAATACGGGAAAGTATCACTTTCTTGGTTCTTGAGAAAGATACACGGCAAATGGTGCGTGGCGAAGGGATAATGGTCGCTGTTGCCAGCCAACTCGCCACGGTTCAAGACCTTGAGATTGTGCTTTTCATTGTTGATTTGCTCAAACAAGGTAAAACCGCGCATTTGACCAAGTCTGCAAACATCTTTTCGGAGTCAAAGCTCATGGTATCAACGTGATACACAGGGAATTCGCCATGGACTTCAGGTCAAATTCTAATGTATCCATTGCTGAAAAGGCTTTTGTTTTCCTTGTATAAGTAGAAAATCTATTGGGAATGGAAGGTCAAATTAGTATTATGTTGTATTTTTGCGCAATTATGGAATACAAAAACAGAAAATCACTTCTGCTGACATGGATTCTCGCTCTTTTTGCGGGGTCGATTTTTGCCCAAGAGCATCCACGAGTGCTGTTCGTCGGTAACAGTTACACATCAGTCAACGACTTGCCGGGCATGGTAGCCCATATTGCGCAAAGCATGGGTGATGAGATGACGTACGCCAGCAACACACCTGGTGCCTGTACCTTCGAGATGCATTGCACCAACGCTTCGATGGATAGGATTTGTCAGGGCGGTTGGGATTTCGTGGTGTTGCAGGAGCAAAGCCAATTGCCGGCGTTTCCCATAGAGATGGTGGAGGAGATGGTTTATCCTTTCGCGGAACAGTTGGTTGACTCAATCTACACTTTCAATCCCGAGGGCGAGGCCATGTTTTACATGACTTGGGGCCGCAAGAACGGCGACACCGAGTTTGGCCCGATGTACCCCATGATGAGCACCTACGAGGGCATGGATAGCCTGCTCTATGCGCGATACATGTACATGGCCGAGACCAACGATGCCTCAGTGTGTCCAGTAGGGCGCGTATGGCATTATATCCGCGACAACCATGACGAGATAGAGCTTTATACCCCAGACGAGAGTCATCCTTCCTTGGCGGGAAGCTATGCCGCGGCCTGCGCTTTCTATACCATGCTGTTTGGTCGCGACCCCGACAGCATCACCTACGATGCAGGCTTGGGCATGAAGACGGCGAGCCTCATTCGTTCGGCCGTTCATGAAGTGGTGTACGACTCGTTGTGGAAATGGCAACGGCCAGATCCGAATGCACTGCCTATCGAGATGCAAGATGCTGAGATTTCTGTTAGCCCGAATCCGACTCATGGTGAAGTGACGCTTCATTTGCCCGAAGGGACAAAAGCCGAGGTTTTTCTTTTCAGTGTTGATAATAGAATCGTTTTTCGTAAAATGACACAAAGTGCCGTAACTCATCTTTCTTTAGATGAAATGCCTGCAGGTCTCTATCTGCTCAAAGTTGTTACTCCTCAAGGCTTTGTGGTCAAAAGAATAGTCAAACAATAGGAAAAAAGTGTATCTTTGCCCAAAATAACCCATCAACTTTTATTACTATGAAAACAAGAAATCTACTAAAAATCAGTGTTTTATTCGCTTTGTTGATGCTTTGCGGTACACTATTCTCTCAGATTCAAACTTTTGAATGGCAAGGCGTTCAGCGTCAGTATTTGGTGAGGTCACCTCAACAAACTGAAAAGACCACCGTGCCAGTGTTGTATTTCCTGCATGGATGGACGGACAATATCACCCATGTCGACAATGAGTTTCATTTCCAACAGATTGCAGATGCGTTTGAATGGACGATTGTTGTTCCTCAGGCCCTAGACGAAGGGTCAGGAACCATGTGGAATGCAGGCTTATATGCCAGCAATACCGACGACTCAGGATTTCTGATGGCGCTGCTCGATTCGTTGGTTGAACCCTACAATTTAAACCTTGACAGTGTTTTCTTCACAGGCTTCTCCATGGGTGGTTTCATGACCCACCGCATGGCCATCGAACATGGCGACCGTATCACGGCTTGTGCCCCGGTAAGCGGTTTGATTACCTTCACAATGAGTTCGTATACGCCTGTGGCGCCAGTTCGTATGCTCGATATCCACGGCACTGCCGATCCCGTGGTAGGATACAGTGGCACCTCACAGTATTTTGGCACCTTGGGCCTTGGTGTTGATGCCATTCTTGATTATTGGAAAGATGCCAATAACTGCGTCGCTGAGCCAGTCATCGATACCTTCCCCGACCTCAAAAATGATGGTTTGCTCTTTGTGCGTTATAAATACGAGGGCGAGGCCGAACTGCAACACATCAAAGTGATTGGTGGCAACCATAGCTGGTACCATAGCGAAGCCCAATACGACATCGGTTATATGACCGAGATCCACAAGTTTTTTGTAGGTGAAGGCGGCGGCAATGTAGGCCTTGCTGAGCCAGAGAAAAACACTTTAAAGCTTTGGCCCAACCCGACTTCGGGTTGTTTTACGATTGAAATGAAAACTGCATCCGAGATAGAAGTGATGGATGTTCAAGGCCGTTGTGTGGGCAAATATGCGTTGCAATCTGGCACGAATAAGATTAACCTTAATAATCTTCCTGAAGGCTTGTATTTCATCAAAGGTGAGAACGGCACGGCACAGAAACTCTTGCTGACAAAATAATCCCATCAACCGATGCTGAACCCAAAATTCGATACCTGTTTCTTCGAGCGTTATGCCATGGTCTCTTTGGCCACCCTTTTGGGTGAGCATTATGCTCATCTGGTTAACCGCGACCGGCCCGACTTGCAGGACGAAGAGCAGGGTCTCGGCATCGAGGTGACGCGTGCCATCCGCGAGAACAAGAATGTGGCCAATGCCTTGGTGAACGAGATGGCAGGGGAGGATGTCAAGGAGGTGAATGCTGAGGATTTGCGCCATATTAACCAAAGCGGTTATGCCTACGGTTTGGGCGATGGCACCCTCATCGGTCGCAATGAGTACGAATTTTGGTCCTTGGCCTTGCCTTTAAAACGCATCCTTGAAATCAAGATGGACAAGGTGAACAATGGCTTTTACGGCGATTTCAACGAGTTCGGCCTTTTCGTCTTCACCAAGGAAGACCTCGACCTCGACCAAATCAAGCAGACCATCGCCTTCATGATGGAGAAACAGGCTTACCAAAACCGTCTCTATTCACGCCTATTCATATCGCAAATCCAAACGCTGTTCGACTGCGACCTTGAAACGGGTCGTTATCGCAAAATAAAGATTACCCAGGAACAACGACGCTCGTTTTACGAAGAAGCCATACAATAGTTTTGTAGGGCTGTCACATTGTGGCAGCCGCATGATCGGCTGCCGTAATACGACAGCCCTACAAGCTATTTATTTAACGATTTTAGCCACAAATGATTTTTCAGCCGTTCTGATGACAAATAAACAAGTCCCGTTTGTCAGATTTTGGAACATTTCTCCGATTTCAATGCGGTTGAGACCAACTTGAGCATTTCCTAAATCCTTGTTGACCAATAGTTTGCCATCCATGGAATAGACCATTGCATACGTATTGCAAACCTTTTCGCATTCGATTTCAGCATAACTTGAAGCCGTGACTGGATTGCCGACAATGTGGATAAGATTCTCATTTTGAGCGGATTCCTGGATGCTCGTGAGATCAAATTCGTAGGCGCCAATATCGATGCGGCCATCGCTGACGCGTTGATGGCCATCCAAGTCAAAGCCGTCGATAATTGCGGCAGGGGTCTCAAGTGCGCCGGCGTTGATGCAAGGACTGTCGGAGTCCAGTCGGAAGTTCTCATTGTCGGGTCCGGCAAAGAGTGGGTCTTCATCAAGGCAGTTCTCATAAACCATGATAACATCATGATTCGCGATATTCTCAAATCCATACTGGACCAAACAATTACGAAATTCCGGTGCATAGTCATCATACGTCCACGACCACATTTGCACAGGCTCGTCAAGAGGCGCGTCGTTGGCGTTGCCGTATACGATGCAGTTCCACATGACGGGAGAACTATGCTGGTAGAAGAAGATACCGCCACAGTTGACGCCGATGGAGAGGTTACCAACCACGGTGATGTTGCTCACCAGAGGTGACGAATCGCTGATGGCCAAACCGCCACCGAAATGCCCTGAAATGTTGTTGGCAAAAAGCGAATTGGTGATACTACACGGTCTGTCGTAGCAGCGAATCAAATAGAGTCCGCCACCGTTGATGCCATAGTTGTGCTCAAACACACAACGGTCGATTTGGATAGAGCAGCTGTCGACACTCAAAGCGCCACCGATAGCACTTTCGCCGACGTTGTAACGGAAGTCGGTGCCAGTGAGTTCCACATCGCAGTTGATGAAACGCAAGCCGCCTCCATACATATAATAGACGGTGTCTAT
>DAIOUZ010000002.1:25573-44718 GCA_036759285.1 Candidatus Limiplasma sp.
GTGTCTATTCCGGTGTAAGTCAGGTTGTTTTTCACAGCGCAATCGTGAATTTTGACGGTCGACCATTCCGCATTCAAGGCACCACCATGTTCGCGCGAGAAATTGCAAAACAGGGTGCTGTGGCTGATTACCACGTCGTCGCTGTCGAAGATACGTAGCGCACCACCGTCTTGGTCGTTGTCAAGAGCGGCTTTGCCATATTGGAAGCGACAGTAATCCAGTTTAGATGTACCCGCCCTTTCCATGCGGATGCCGTTCCAGCCGCCTCGACCAAAATTGAAGAGGTGAAATCCTGTGGTATCGGTTACAGTAAAGAGAATGGAGTCGTTCTCCGTTCCGAGGGCGTTGAGCGAGGCTCCATCTTCGATGCTGATGCCATAAAAACCATTGAAGATAATGGTCGTTCCAGCCATAATGTCCAATGAATTCTGAACAATGACATCACCGGTTACAAAAACCGTGTCAGCTTCCCAAACACCTGATTGTAAGCCGTTTACTTCAATATTCTGGGCTTTTGCAAAGAGGCAACCCAAAAGAAAGAACAATAAAAAACGTGTTTTCATCGTAATTCGGTTTGAAAGATTATGGCGCAAAAATAAGGCTTTTTCATTACCTTTGCACCGTTTTTCATAAACGAGTCATGAAATTACCGATTATTGGAAGAAAAAACATGCCCATCCCCGTCGTAGGAGCCTTGGTGAAGGCTGCCGCGGAAATCAAAAATATACCCGTCGAGATTCGTCAAAACCACACCGATCCGATTCGTGCTCAACGGCGCGAATTGCGCAAATTGTTGGTCAAAGCGCAGTTCACGGAGTTCGGAAAGTTCTATCATTTTGATGAAATCTTATTGTCGTCCAATATATTGGAGGAGTACCGCAAACGCGTTCCCGTGTTCGATTACAACAAAATGCATGACGAGTGGTGGTATCTCAACCTGCAAGGCAAACGCAACATCGCCTGGCCCGGAAAAATCAAGTATTTTGCGTTGAGTTCGGGTACCTCGGAAGCCGCTTCAAAATATATTCCCATCACGAAAGGTTTGAACAATAAAATCACCCGCGCAGGTATCCGTCAGTTGGTTTCGGCCACGCGCTACGACTTCCCCATCGACTTCTACAAACGTGGTATTCTGATGATTGGAGGCAGCACCGACCTGCAATACAACGAAGAGTTTGGCTACTATGCCGGCGACCTTTCGGGCATTTCGGCAGGTAAGATTCCGTCGTGGTTTGAGGCCTTCTATAAACCCGGACAAAAGATTTCGAAGGTGAAAGACTGGGCCGAGAAGATGGACCTCATGGTGAAGGCTGCTCCCAAGTGGGACATTGGCGTCATCGTGGGCGTGCCGGCTTGGGTACAAATCCTTCTCGAACGCATCATCAAGGAATACAACCTCAAGACCATCCACGACATTTGGCCCAATTTGATGGTGTATGTGCACAGTGGTGTGGCATTTGCGCCTTACGAGAAGAGCTTCGAGCGTATCTTCGGCAAAGAGGTGCTTTATGTGGAAAGTTACTTGGCCTCAGAGGGTTACATTGCCTATCAGGTTGACTTGAAACGTCGCGTGATGCAGCTTTTGGTTGACAATGGTATCTATTTTGAGTTTGTGCCTTTCAACGAGGAAAACTTTGACGAGGATGGCAACATCGTTGCGTATCCCAAGACCTTGCTGCTGTTTGAAGTGAAAAAAAACACAGATTATGCCATCCTGCTCTCCACTTGTGCTGGCACATGGCGTTACCTCATCGGCGACACAATCAAGTTCCTGAATACCGAGAATTGCGAAATCGTTATCACGGGACGCACGAAACAGTTTTTGAGCATCACGGGCGAGCACCTTTCGCAGGACAACATGACCCATGCTGTCGACATGATGGCCGAGGAACTTGGGGTGGAAATCACGGAATTCACCGTGGCAGGCATCCGTCACGACACGATGTATGCCCACCATTGGTATTTGGGTTGCGATGAACCTATCGACAAAGGGTTGGCCATCAAAAAGATAGATGAAAACCTCTGCAAGTTGAATGATGACTATGCCGTGGAGCGCACCCAAGCCATCAAAGAGTTGTTCATCGATGTGCTACCTACCAAGTGCTTCTATGAGTTCATGGAGCAAAAAATCGGCAAATGGGGCGGTGCTACCAAGTTCCCACGGGTGTTGAAAGGCCAACGCCTTGAGATGTGGGAGGAATATGTGAAGAATGTTGAATTATAAAGGTTTAAGCAATGGAAAACACGTCTGGTATTTTTGAAAAACTTCCTGAGTTTAGCCGTATCTGGTCGTTCAGTTTTGTGATATGGGCTGTTGTTATCGGCTTGTTTCTTTCCTTGATAGTGAACATGGGTCCTGCCTTCATCACTTTGGTGCAGACCAGTCTTCACAGGGGATTCAAAACGGCGGCATGGTTTATTTCAGGAGTCATTTTGAATGATGCCATGATTATTTCCATATACATCCTGACTTCGGTGCAAGTGGTGATGCGTTCTGATCTTGAAGTGACCTTGTTCAGCATCGGGGCGGGCATCATATTAGTCTTGTTCGGTATATTCACTTTCCGACGAAAAGTGGAGGAAAAGGAGTCAATAATAGAGAAACGCACCAACGAAATCTTGGAGAAAAAGGAAAACAAGCCATCATGGCTCTTGATGCTTGGTAAAGGCTTTGTCATCAACCTGTTGAATCCTTTTGTTTGGATTTTTTGGTTCTCAGCTGTGGCTGTCGTGGCTGGTAGTATGGGGGGCAACAAGGTGAGCACGATAGTGTTTTTTGCCCTTATCCTCGGCACTACTTTGATGTGTGAGTTACTTAAGGCTTGGGGAGCAGCAAAACTGAAGGTGTTTTTCAATCCCCATCGCACCACCATTATGAACCGTTGCGCAGGCATACTGCTTGTGGTGTGCGGCGTCTATTTCATTCTCATGAGAGGTGTTTTCAACCTGCTTTGATCAATAGCAAGTTTATATACACTCAACTTCAATTATTTTGTATTTGAAATGCTGTCCAAGGCGCGACTTCAGGAAGTGGTGCCGTGATTTCTATTTGCGTTTTCAATACGGGATGCTCAAAGGCGATATGCCAGGCATGCAGGCTGATGGAGGCATCGGGATTGCTGCGCGGATAGCCGTATTTCAAATCGCCACGGATGGGGCAACCGATGTGCGCCAATTGACAGCGAATTTGGTGATGTCGTCCCGTAAATAGTTCGATTTCAAGTAGATAGAAAGTATCTGATTTTCCAATTACGCGATAACTGAGCCTTGCCAACTTGGCTTCTTTGGTACCTTCTGGCACGACGAACGACTTGTTCATGTTCTCGTTTTTGACGAGGTAATCTTCTAAAACATCGGCCTGCTTAGGCGGATGGTTTTTCACCAAAGCCAGGTAGGTCTTGCGGAAGTCGCGGTCTTTCACCTTCACGGTCATGCGCGACAGCGCTTTGCTTGTCTTGGCAAACACCACGGCGCCACTCACTGGGCGGTCGATGCGATGGACGAGGCCGGCGAACACATTGCCCGGCTTGTCGTATTTCTCCTTGATGTATTCTTTCACATCGTCGAGCAGACACTTGTCGCCCGTCTTGTCGCCCTGCACGATCTCAGAGGGGAGTTTGTTCACCACGATGAGGTGGTTGTCTTCGTAGAGGATTCTGTCGGATAGGTTGCTCATGTTTTCTTTTTTCGTTGTTGTTGACACAACGGGCAGACACAAAGGTCTGCCCCTACATTAACTCTCTATTATCACACCGCTACCGATAACATACGGCTCCACCTCATGGTAGACCACGCCAAACTGCCCAGGAGCCACGCCCGAGATGGCCTCCTCTGAAACGATATCGGCACCACGCTCCGTGAGACGGATTGTGCCGTAGGTAAACTCCGGCTGGTGACGTATCTTGAAGCGGATACGCTGACCGTCTACGAACTGCAAGGCAGGATTCATCGGTTGTAGGTCGCCCAAGGGGACAATGTTGGTGTATTGCGCCACGGGGTCGTAGCCCTGCGACACATAAACGATGTTGTTCGGGATGTCTTTTTTCACCACAAACCATGGTCCACCACTAAGGCCGAGGCCTTTGCGTTGGCCGATGGTATGGAACCAGAAGCCTTTGTGACGCCCCAGTTTTTTGCCTGTCTCCAACTCTACGATGTCGCCTGGCATCTCACCGAGGTATTCGCGGATATAATCGTTGTAGTTGATCTTGCCCAAGAAGCAAATCCCCTGACTATCATGGCGTTCCGCACTCGGTAATTTGTATTGAGCGGCTAGGCGGCGTACTTCGGGCTTAGGGATGTCACCGATGGGGAACATGACCTTGCTCAGCTGGGCGTATGTGATGCGACCCAAGAAATAGGTCTGGTCCTTAAAGGTGTCGGCCGCCGTGCCGAGCCAAAAGATGCCGTTCTCGTCTTCCCACGAGCGGGCGTAATGCCCCGTGGCGATTTTATCGAAGTTGTGACCTTCCTTTTCCTCAAAGGCACCGAGTTTGATCCAGCGGTTGCACATCACGTCGGGATTGGGTGTAAGGCCCTTGCGCACCATCTCCATGGTGTATTTTCCAACGGTCTCAAAATACTCGTGCTGCAGGTCCACGATGTCGAACTTGCAACCGTATTTCTTGGCGATATAGGTCGTGATTTCAATGTCCTCCTCCGATGGGCAACTCGACAGGTCTTCCTTGCCTTCCATACCGATTTTGATATAGAAGATATGCGGGTCGTAACCCTGCTCTTTCAGCAACGGCACCACCACCGAGCTGTCAACGCCCCCCGAAACCAACGCAGCGATTTTCATGGAAGTTTTTTCGTCTAGTTACAATTATAAGATTGGATTTCAAACAGATTCAAGAAACCAGTCATCATGAACACGTTGCGGATATCGTCGCAAATGTTACGGATGATGATTTTCCCCCCTTTGTCGTTGGCAGCCTTGCGCAAA
This sequence comes from Candidatus Limiplasma sp., assembly GCA_036759285.1. GTDB lineage: Bacteria > Bacteroidota > Bacteroidia > Bacteroidales > F082 > Limimorpha. The sequence goes on from DAIOUZ010000002.1 coordinate 30,519, forward strand.
GTCAGGAAAACTCGGAGGCCTGAGCTGGATATGTAGGTGAGATCCGTACAATCCAGAATGATTTTTTTGTCGGCTTCTTCGGCCAAAGCGTTCATTTGAGGGATGATTTCATGAGCTCCAGTGGTGTCCATGCGGCCTGAAAAACGCACAGTGATGATGTTGTTTTCGCGAGAGATGTTTACTTCCATGTTGTTAGTGTTATTTGTAGTTATTGATTCAAGCGTTATCATATTGCAAAAATATGCATTTTTTTGGGAAACATATTATTGTAGTCGCAAAAACTGGTCTATTCCGTCATGGAATAGGGTTTGTCCTCTGCATTCATGCCTCTTGTAAGGTTGGGTTTGCTACCCATCTCAAAGACCAATTCACCACCTTGCATTAACTGCTCATGGGTGAGATACAAATTGCTGATTTCTTGTCCGTTGAGCGTAACTTTTTGAACATATCGGTTTTCATCGCCTACCTCTGGTGCCTTGATTTCCAAGGTCTTGCCGTTGCCCAAGCGCACTTTCAAGTAGGGCAAATAAGGTGCACCTAATACATATTGATCGCTGCCGGGACAAACGGGGTAGAAGCCCATGACGGAGAAGATGTACCAAGCCGACATCTGGCCGCAGTCGTCGTTGCCGCAGAGGCCGTCGATATTGTTCTTGTAGAAGCGGTTCATAATCTCGCGGAGCCAATATTGGGTCTTGTAAGGCTGTGAAGTCCAATTGTATAGGTAGGCAATATGGTGCGCTGGCTCGTTGCCATGGTTGTAGCAGCCCATCAAGCCTTCCTCGGTGACGTCTTCGGTGTTTTCGAAGAATTCAGGCGGCAGCTGCATGACAAACAAGGTGTCGAGATTGTGGATGAATTTCGCATCGCCGCCCATGGCCTCGATGAGGCCCTTCACATCCTGTGGCACATAGAAGGAATACACCCAGGAGTTGCCTTCCACAAAGCCCTCGCCCTCAGTATCCAGCAGGCTGAATGGCACTTTCCAAGAGCCGTCACTCATCTTCGGGCGAGCGAATCCTAAATCAATGTCAAAGGTGTTGCGCCAGTTGGTGGCGCGTTGCTTGTAAGTATTGGCCATTTCAGTGTTGCCCGCTTTCAATGCGGCTTGGTAGATGGCCCAGTCGTCGTAGGCGTATTCCAATGTCACCGAGACGCAACCGCTGTTCTTGTCAAAGGGCACATAACCGAGTTTTTGGTAGTCGTCAAGGTTCACGTAATACGGACAGGTGGAACTCCGTTGCATAGCTTTCAGTAATGCATCTTCTTGGTTGACAATGCCTTTTGTATAGGCATCAGACAACACGGGAACAGCATGATAGCCAATCATGCACCAGTTTTCGTTGCCCATGTGTGACCAAACGGGCAGCAGTCCGTGGACACTTTGCTCGCTGTGTTTCAGCATCGATTGCACCATGTCGGCATTACGTTGGGGTTGCAGCACATTGAACAGTGGATGCAGGGCGCGGTAGGTGTCCCATAAAGAGAAAACGGTGTAATTCGTGAAGCCTTCGGCTTGATGATTGTTATGGTCGAGGCCGCGATATTGGCCATCCACGTCCATATAGATGGAGGGGTTGATCATCGTATGATAGAGCGAGGTGTAGAGCATAGCCTTCTGGTCTTCAGTACCTTCGGCCTGTAGGATAGAGAGTTCTTTGTTCCACTTGCTTTGGGTCTCTGCCAAGAGTTGCTCGAAGTTTCGGCCATTGGTCTCTGCATGGAGGTTGCGCAAGGCACCCTCGGTGCTGGTGGCCGAAAGAGCAACTTTCATTTCCAAGGTTTTTGGCTCATTGAAAGTGAAATAAGCCACAATCTTACGCCCTGTCATCTCAGGGAAGTTGTGCTTCACGTCAAACTTTCCCCACATACCATTGTATTTGGGTTTCTGCAACTCACGGTAACCATATTCGACGATGGGTTGGTTGAAGCTGATGGCGAAGTAGGTGTAATTCGTTCTTGCCCAGCCGTTAGTGATGCGGTAGCCCGTTAACAAGGTGTCGTTTTCCACGCGGAGATTGGCCCACAAAGTTTTACCATCGTAGTTATAAATGCCATGTTGCAAGTCCAAAATGATACTACCGTCTTTTCCTTCGGGATAGGTATAACGATGAATGCCAGCATGTTCCGTTGCGGTCAACTGAACTTTGATGCCATAATCCTTCAAAAAGACCTCGTAATATCCAGGAATGGCAATCTCTGTTTCGTGGCTAAAACGAGAACGATAACCCGCATCAGGATTCGTTTGTGTCCCTGGATTGAACTTGATTTCCCCCGTGACTGGCATCACCAAGATATCACCTAAGTCGGAGTGTCCTGTGCCGCTGAAATGGGTATGACTGAAGCCTACGATGGTGCTGTCTTTATGTTGATAACCGGCGCAGTATTCATATACACGTGGCTGATATTTGCCATCAATGTCGTGCGGCACAGTGTCGGTGTCGGGGCTGAGTTGCACGATGCCGAAAGGCGCGCAAGCCCCAGGAAAAGTATGTCCCATGCCGTTCGTTCCGATGATGGGATTGACGTATTGGAGGTAATCGATGCTCTTGGCGCTGTTGGTGTCCTCGTTGACAGGAACCGTTTGGCAACCGAACATCATCAGTCCCAAAGTAAGCAATAGAAGGTGTTGAGTTTTCATATTTTATGTAGTTTAGATTTTGCAAAAGTAGACAAAAAATAGGCAGGTGGTGAAACCCCTGCCTAAAATAGATATTCCGATTCCCATGAACCCCAATAGGGGTGACAGGAGATTATCCCACGTTGCAGCCTGGCGTCACCAAGTCGCTTGGCGTGAGCAACACAAGGCGGCCATCCTTATCCTCAGCGGAGAGGATCATGCCTTCGCTGACCACACCCTTGAGTTTGCGCGGCTCGAAGTTGGCAATGAAGCATACCTGCTTGCCGACCAGCTTCTCAGGCTCGGTGTAATACTTAGCGATGCCACTGACGATGGTGCGCTTGTTCATGCCGTCGTCGATGAGGAACTGCAACAGCTTGTCGGCCTTCGGCACCTTGCAGCATTCGAGAATGGTACCCACACGGATGTCGACCTTCATAAAATCATCGAAACTGACGTTGGGCTTCACATCGGCGGGCTTCCAGGCATTGAGTTGGTTGGCTTTCTTGGTGTCTTCCAACTTCTGTAGCTGGGCAGCCACTACGCTGTCTTCCACCTTCTCGAACAGCAGCTCTGGCTGACCAATGACATGGCTTTCAGTCAGCAAAACGGAGTTTTCGGCATCGTTCCAGCCTTTTACTTCGAGACCAATCATCTGTTGTAACTTCTTGGCGCTGAAAGGCAGGAAAGGCTCGCTCAAAATGGCGAGATGTGCCACGATTTGCAAGCTGACGGCCATCACAGTCTTCACGCGCTCGGGGTCGGTCTTGATTTGCTTCCAAGGCTCGTTGTCGGTGAGGTATTTGTTACCGAGACGGGCCAGGTTCATCAACTCGGAGAGGGCCTCGCGGAACTTATAGGTGTCAATCAGATGACCGATTTTGTTCGGATAGGCATTCATCTCAGCAATGACGGCTTGGTCGGTTTCATTGAGATTGGCCAAAGCCGGCACGGCACCTTCATAATACTTATGTGTCAACACGAGAGTGCGGTTGACGAAGTTGCCGAAGATAGCCAGCAACTCGTTATTGTTGCGGTCTTGGTAGTCTTTCCACGTGAAGTTGTTGTCCTTGGTCTCGGGAGCGTTGGCGGTGAGCACATAGCGCAGCACATCCTGCTTGCCGGGGAAGTCGACGAGATATTCGTGCAGCCAGACGGCCCAGTTGCGCGAGGTGGAAATCTTGTCGTTCTCGAGGTTGAGGAACTCGTTGGCGGGCACGTTGTCGGGCATGATGTAGTCGCCGTATGCTTTCATCATGCAAGGGAAAATAATGCAGTGGAAGACGATGTTGTCCTTGCCAATGAAATGCACCAGCTTGGTCTCGGGGTCTTTCCACCATTTCTCCCAGTTCTCGCCACGAGCTTCGCAAATTTCCTTAGTGTTAGAAATGTAGCCAATAGGTGCGTCAAACCACACATACAGCACCTTGCCTTCCGTGCCTTCAATCGGGACGGGAACACCCCAATCAAGGTCGCGGGTGACGGCACGAGGTTGCAAGCCACCGTCGAGCCAACTCTTCACTTGTCCGTAGACATTGGATTTCCATTCTTTATGACCTTCGAGAATCCACTCGCGGAGCCAGCCTTCATATTGGTCGAGAGGCAGGTACCAGTGCTTGGTCGGCTTCTTCACCAAGGCCGCGCCGCTGAGTTGCGAGTGCGGGTTGATGAGTTCGTCGGGGCTCAGGGAAGAGCCGCATTTTTCGCATTGGTCGCCATAAGCGCCATCAGCGCCGCATTTTGGGCAGGTGCCCACGATATATCTATCGGAAAGGAATTTCTGTCGTTCAGGGTCAAAATATTGCTCCGTCTCCTTTTCGATGAATTTTCCTTCGTCGTAGAGTTTCTTGAAGAATTCCTGGGCCGTGGCACGGTGCATCTTCGAAGAAGTGCGCGAGTAGATGTCGTAACTGATGCCCAACTCTTCAAACGATTTCTTGATGATCTCGTGGTAGCGGTCCACAATATCCTGAGGCGTGCAGCCTTCCTTCTCGGCTTTGATGGTAATCGGCACGCCATGCTCGTCAGAACCACCGACAAACAGGACTTCCTCGCCACGCATTCGCAGATAGCGGACGTAAGTGTCGGCGGGGATGTAGACGCCGGCAAGGTGACCAATGTGGACAGGGCCGTTCGCGTAAGGCAAGGCCGTGGTTACAGTGTAACGCTTGAAGTGTTTGTTCGTTGATTCCATAGTGTTGTTGTATTTGAAAAACGGGTGCAAAAATACGGATTATTGTTGAAATGCCGTATTTTTGCGGCATGAAATCAACAAACAACACTATAAAATGAAATTCAAGTACATTCTCTTTTCTGTCATCCTCTTGATGACGACACAATCTTTTGCACAGATTACGGGCAAGTTCGGTACATACTACGACCAGCGCGAATTGCTTTTCGAGTCCCTGCCGACCTCGGAGAGCGACATCATCTTCCTCGGCAACAGCATCACCGACTTTGGCGAATGGGACGAACTATTCCAAAACCCCAATTGCAAAAACCGAGGCATCAGTGGTGATGTCACAGCTGGTGTGCTCAACCGCCTCGAGACCATCACCCAAGGCCATCCTGCCATGATTTTTCTCATGATCGGTACCAACGACATGAACAAAGGCTACAGCAACGATGCCATTGCAATGAGCATCCGCGAGATTGTGCAACGCATCAAGGCTGAGACGCCGCGCACAAGGATTATCGTGGAGAGCATCCTGCCCGTCAACGACTGCTATGGGTACTTCTCGGGCCACACCAAGCGTTATGCCGATGTGCCAATTATTAACGGGATGCTGAAGGCCATGGCGGAAGAGGAAGGCGTCACTTATTTAGATTTATACAGCCGTTTTGCCAATGAAGAAGGCAAGATGAATCCGAAATATTCCAACGACGGTTTGCATATCAACGGTGACGGCTATCAACTTTGGAAAGAGGTTGTGGAGGAAGAAATCGGTATGTTTTTGCCACTCGCACGCAATTATAGGTTGGAACCGCCATTGATAGAAACACAAGAATTTCAGTCCCAAAAATCGCAATTGTACAACCCACGGCAGAGCAAAGTGCCCGTCTGGTTGGATTTCTCTGCGGGTGCAAATCTTGCCGATTGTTATGACAAAGGCACCGTTCCATTCCGTTATAAGGGCTTTGGAGCGAATGCCATGGCTGGTGTCACCGTTGAGTGGGGTCGATGCCATGTGCAAGTTGAGGGGCAGGGCTTTTATTCGGAACTTGTCTCCCCCAATGGAACTGCTATTGACGTCAACATTACGACTGAGTTTCTGTATCATCTCTCGCGTATCAACCGACTGAATTTATGGGCAGGCGGCACACTCCAAGGCTTTGCGGACTTTAAAGACATTCCCACACTGATGAACGCTGCCTCAAGTGTTTCCTTGTTTGGCAACCTTTGTGCCACGGGGATGTTACAATATGATTTTGCCTATAATCGTGAAAAGACGCACACTTGGCTGACCGCTTTTGGCAAGTTAAGCCTGCCTTTGGTGGGTGCCGTGAGCCGTCCGGGATATGCCTATATCGGCAATCCGACCATCAACGACGATGCTTGGTTGAACGATAACGTGACCTTTGCCAAATTTTTCCCAGGAGCAAGCACAGAACTGGGTCTTTTCCTGAACCTCCGCAACGACAACCGCATTGGCCTTTCCTACCGTTGGGACTACTTGACCACAGGCAAAAAAGACGATTACCGTTACGACAATGCCCTTCATTCCCTTAACTTAATCTTTATGTTTAGAGTCAATTGATTACTGCCATGAAAAAACTGCTTATTTTTATCCTTGGACTTTTGGTCCTTACCTCCTGTGAACGTGCTTTAATGGACAAAGACGAACCTAACAACCCTGTCAATGTATTCGAATATCTCTGGAATCAGGTGGACCAGAACTACACTTTCTTCGATGTAAAAGGCATCGACTGGGACTCGGTACGCGAAGTGTATCGCCCCAAGGTCAGTGATGATATGGGTGACGATAGCCTATTTCGTGTTTGCGCCGCCATGCTCAACACGTTGCGCGACGGTCACACCAACTTGGTCTCAGGTTTTGATGTCTCGCGCAACGACTCGGTGTATTATAAAATGTATGCCGAGAAAAACATCAACACAGAAGTCGTTTTGTTGAATTATTTGACTGTCAATCACCACACGACGGGAAGTTTCACGCATAATGCCATTCGCGATGGCCAGGTGGCCTATCTCCGTTATTCTTCGTTTTCCAACGATGTCAACGGGTCGGTTTTGAAATATTTGGTGAACTATTACAAGTCTTGTGATGGCATGATTCTCGATTTGCGGCAGAACGGTGGCGGCTCTATCAACAATGTCTCCAGATTGCTCAGCATTTTTGACAACCATAAGCAGTTGCTATATCAAACCCAAGTGAAATCGGGACCAGAACATAATGCCTTTAAGGACGCTGAGACGGTGTATGCCGCCGATAGCAGTTTGTTGGGTAAGAATCCTTATACCAAGCCTGTGGCCGTCCTTATCGACCGTGGTTCTTACAGCGCAACGTCTTTCTTCGCTATCTGCACGAAGGCTTTCGACAATGTCAAGCTTTTCGGCGACTATTCGGGTGGTGGTTTGGGCATTCCCAATGGAGGCATGTTGCCCAATGGCTGGGTTTACCGCTTCAGTGTGACGCGCACGCTCGCCAACGACGGGCAGAACTATGAAAACGGTGTGCCTCCCGATGTGCGTGTCCTCCTTGACCCTGCTTGCACTGACCAAGGCATTGACAATGTGATTGAAGCTGCGGCAGATTGGATTCTTCAATAGTTGACAGTTAATAGTTTCCAGTTGTAGGGCTGTCACATTGTGGCAGCCGTCAGATAAAATAAACAAAGAATAAATGCGTTAAACGATAAATTTGACCATTCAAAACGAATTAAAATGAAACATCTTTCTTTCAACCGATGGCTCGTCGTCATCGGTTTGATGCTCACCTGCGTCCCGACGCTTGCGCAAAAGCGCACTATCAGTGGCTATGTGATGGATGCCGCCAGCAAGGAGACCCTCATCGGGGCGACCATTTTTGACAAAAACTCAGGGAAAGGCTGTGCCACAAATAGTTATGGCTTCTACACCTTGACTCTCAACCAAGGCGAAGTAGACTTGCAAGTCTCGTATGTGGGCTACACACAGCAAAATCATGCCTTCGATTTGAAGGAAAACCTCAACCTCAATTTTACTCTTGAGACCAATATCGAATTGGGTGAAGTGGTCGTGGAAGCCTCGCGAGCAACGGTGAGTGCCCGCAGCCCGCAGATGAGTGTGGTGGAGTTGCCCGTGCAACAGATTAAAAGTATCCCGACCTTGTTTGGCGAGGCCGATGTGCTGAAAGCCATACAGTTACTGCCTGGTGTGCAGAACGGCTCGGAAGGCTCTGCAGGCATGTATGTGCGCGGCGGCGGTCCCGACGAGAATCTACTTTTGCTCGATGGCGTACCTGTCTACAACGTCAACCACATGCTTGGTTTCTTTTCCGTTTTCAACCCTGACGCCTTGAAGAATGTCACCTTATATAAAGGTAGCTTCCCGGCGCATTTTGGAGGTCGCCTCTCATCGGTGGTTGACATCCGCATGAAAGAAGGCGACATGCAGCATTACCACGGCAATGCGAGTATTGGCCTGATTTCTTCGAAGCTCAACTTTGAGGGCCCGATTGTGAAAGACAAGCTATCGTTCAACCTGTCGTATCGCCGCACTTACGGCGACCTGCTGCTAAAGCCTGCTCTTTGGATTGCCACTATGAGTAACCCTGACCTCAAAAAGCTGAGTGTAGGCTATTATTTCTATGATTTTAATGGCAAGCTCAACTGGAAGATTTCGGACAAAGACCGTCTTTACCTTAGTTTATATACAGGCGACGACGCTATTTATTTCGGTGTGAAAAACAAGGATTTTATCTCTGACGACACCGAATACACCCATCGCATCAAGCTGAGCTGGAAATGGGGCAACAAAGTAGCCGCCTTGCGTTGGAACCATGTGATGTCGCAGCAACTTTTCATGGACGCTTCGGTCAACTACACGCAATACCGCCACAACCTTGGTATGGGCTTGACGGAAGAGGACACCTATCTACCGACCAACACTTTAATGAAGGAAGAGTTCAGCATGGCCTATAAATCGGGCATCAATGACCTGACGGCCAAAGTCGACTTCGACTACACGCCTTTGCCGAACCACGAAATTCGTTTTGGCGGCAATTACACTTACCATATCTTCCGTCCTGAGGTGCAGTCGATGAAGATGAGCGAAGGCCAACAAACTTTGGTTGACACCGTCACGGGGTCGCCGAATGTGTATGCCCACGAAACCGCTCTTTATGCTGAGGATAACATGACCTTTGGCGATATCTTCCGTGTGAATTTGGGCGCGCATTATTCGACGTTCACCGTAGAGGGGAAGACCTACCAATCGGTGCAGCCCCGCGTGAGTACCAGTGTGATGCTCGCTTCCAACTTTTCCCTTAAAGCAGGCTATGCTTACATGACACAATATGTCCATTTGCTTTCCAATAGCAGCCTCAGTCTACCCACCGACCTCTGGGTGCCTGTCACCAAAAACATTGTCCCGATGAATGCCCATCAGTGGTCGATGGGTGCTTTTTATGAGTTGCCGCGTCTGTTCGACATCTCGCTTGAGGGCTATTACAAGACCATGGACAATCTCTTGGAATACAAGGACGGAGCTTCGTTTTTCGGTTCTGCCGATACTTGGGAGAATAAGGTGTGTATGGGCAAAGGTTGGGCATACGGTGTAGAGTTCCTCGTGCAGCGCAGTTTCGGCAAGACTACAGGCTGGGTGGGCTATACTTGGGCACATGCCAAGCGGCAGTTCGACCGCGAAGGGCAGATGATTAATAACGGCAAAGTGTTTCCCGCCAAATACGACCGCCGACATGACATCAGCATCACCGTGCAGCACAAGTTCAGTGAAAAGTTCGATCTCAGCGGTACATGGGTCTTCAGCAGTGGCAATTGTGGCACTCTTGGCACACAACTTTATGAAGGCTTTCACGACGAATGGGGCCTGCCATCCATCCAAGCTTTGGAGCGCAACAACTTCCGCTTGGGCAACTACCATCGCTTGGACATAGGAGCCAACTTCCACATTCCTTCTGCATACGGAACCAGCACCATCAATGTCAGCGTATACAATATCTATAACCACAACAATCCCTTCCTCGTATACAGTGATTATATTTACGATGAATCCACACAACAAGTGGAGAAAAAGTTGATGCAGGTCAGCATCTTCCCCATTATTCCTTCAGTCAGTTTCAGTTATAAGTTTTAATTTGATATGGCCAATGGCAAATGACTATGGCCGCTTCATCAAAAAGGTAAACATTTTCAAATCGTAAAAGCGGTCATTGTCATAGGCCATAAGCCATAGTAAAAAAACACAACACAGCAATGAAAACCAACATTTTAACCCCTATAGCCATCATAACCTTAATACTCCTTACCTCCTGTGAAAAGGAAATCGAATTCAAAGGTGAACAAACCGACTCTAAATTGGTCATCAACAGTATTGTGGAAACGGGACAACCCGTCAAAGCGCGCATGAGTAAAAGCGTTTTCTTCCTCGATAACGACGAGAACACCGAAGCTCCCACTGACCTTGTGGCCACACTTTATGTGAATGGCAACCTTATGGGCGTGATGACCCCGCAAACCGACACTGTATGGAATCCGGTTTATTATTGGACTTTGGAACCCAGCTATTACCTGTGGGAGACCTACAATTATCCCTACGTTCCCACAGTAGGAGATGTGGTCAAAATCACAGCTTCGGCCAACGGTTTCGACGAAGTGGACGGCACGGCGGAAATCCCCGATCATACAAGCTGCCAGATCAAGGACCTCCAACTGATGACAAGCGAATCATGGCCAGATTCGGACGAATCGGTTGATACAGCGGATTGGCACTATTTCGAAACCTACGAGTTGTCCATTGAGTTGACCGACACCCATCCTGGTGTGACCGACTTCTACAGGCTGACCATGGACGAGAGTCATCACTTTTTCGAGGACGACGACCACTACCATAACTTTTGGACCTCCTATATCACGGATTACTCCGACCCGCTTTTTGGCGCAGTTTCCTCTACTAATATTGATGTCGTTGATTATCAGTTGAGTGATCCAAACGGCACTTTCAACGACCATTTTTTTGACGGGCGGTCGTACACCCTCAAACTGTCCATCGGCTTTCACCATAAAAAAAACGTGGCATCTGTTACAGACTCATGCCGTGTAGCCGTTTATGTGGAGCATATCACCAAAGATTATTACAACTATCTGAATACATGCAACCAAGGCGACGAGGTTGACCAATTCTTTGCAGAACCTGTTCAGACACATACCAATGTAAACGGTGGCTATGGAATTGTGGCAGGCCGCACAGTAGATACTTTATGGGTTGTCATGCCGCTGGAATGAGTTTCAGGGTTGTTACATGTTCCTTTCCATCTGCTTTAATGGTAAATGTTTCAATAAATTGCACTTTTTTGTATCTTAGTTTAAGATTCTTTTCTACATTTGCAGTTTGAGGAATAAATCATTCACACTTAAATAAAACAAAAACATGGAATTAACTAACATCTTAGGCGCACTGACGGGCAATGATGCCGTCAGCGCCATCTCGGAAAACTTGAAAATTGACTCCAAGCAAGTGTCTTCAGTCATCACCAACGCATTGCCCTCACTCTTGGGTGCCATGCAAAAGAACGCCTCCACACCTGGTGGTGCAGAAGCCTTAGCCAAGGCTCTCGGTGACCATGCTATGAACGCAGGCAACATCGTCAACAACCTGAAAGGTGCCGACTTAATTGACGGTTCCAAAATCTTAGGTCATATCTTTGGTGGCAACCTCACCAACGTATTGGGCGGCATCTCAAAACAGACGGGTGTGGCTTCCAATGCAGTGAACAACATCCTTGCTTCCATCGCTCCTAGCCTGTTGGCTATCCTCGGAAAGCAAAACGGCAACTCAGGTGCAGCTGGTTTAGGTGGCCTGCTTGGCGCTCTCCTTGGCGGCGGACAAAACCAAAGCATGGGCGGCTTAGGTGGTCTTGGTAGTATCCTTGGCGGCTTAGGTGGTCTTTTCGGGAAGAAATAAATCTTTTCGAAACACGCTCTTCCAAACCCTCTTCCGCTGCAAACCATCATGCGGGACTTGTCTTAATCCAAACAACCATGAAAGGCATTTTTTTATTTTGCAAAAAGGCAGCGTATGCAGTCTTACCCATTCTTTTTCTAGGAATTATGGGAACGACGCATTTGTTTGCTCAAACCCTTTTCACCATCGGGAATATGTATTATCAAATCAATGCTGACGGTGTTTCTGTAACGCTTGTTGGTCCTGTTGACATCACAGAAGTGAGTGGTGAAATAAGCATCCCGACAACCATCAGCTATGATGGAAGCGACTATACCGTGACCAGGATTGGGAAAAATGCTTTCATATCGAGTGGAGGATTGACAGGTTCTTTAATCATACCCAATACAGTGACATCTATTGGTGAAAATGCATTCTTGGCTTGCAGCGGATTGACGGAATTACACCTCGGCACTTCCTTGGATACCATAGGCCCCGCAGCATTCTATGGTTGTAAGGGATTTACCGGCTCTCTGACTATTCCCAATTCGGTGAGGTCCATTGAGACGGCTGCATTCTATGGCTGCATTGGATTTACTGGCTCACTGACTTTCGGCGACGGTTTGAAACGCATCGAAAACGCGGCGTTTTATAAGTGTAGTGGGTTTTCCAGTTTGAATCTCAGCAATGCTGTGACTTCCATCGGTACTTCTGCATTTTGGGGCTGTTCTGGATTTACAGGTTCTCTGACTATCCCTAATTCAGTGACGGATATTGAACCTAATGCTTTCCGCAATTGCAGCGGATTTACGGACACATTAACTCTCGGTAGTGCATTGGTCAGCATTGGCGGGGAGACCTTCTATGGCTGCAGTGGGTTTACTGAAGTCATTTCCTTAGCCACAGTACCGCCAACGTTCTCATTTGAGGATGTGTTTGAGGGATTCAGTTGCACAACGCTCACTGTTCCTTGTGGTTGCATTGCTGCCTACGAAAGCTCCGAGTGGCATGATTATTTCACCACCATCATCGACGATTGTAACAAGGTACCAGAACTCGATGAGCAAAAGGCAACCGTTTATCCCAATCCGACCAATGGAACACTTAAAATAGAGGCTGAAAACATGGGAAGTATCAGTATCTACAATGTGTTGGGAGAAAAGTTGTATGAAGCCTCGTCAAGCGGCAACATTTTTGAATACGATTTCAGTCTGCATGAAGTCGGGATTTATTTCGTCAGAATCCAAACGGAAGAAGGAATGGTGACGAAACGGGTTGTGGTAAAAGACAGATGAAAAAAGGCGGTAACACCGCCTTTTTTTTATTCCATGATGATCATCTCATCAATCAAGTGTCCAGTCTTAGCAAACTATTCATTCACCATTCGTTTGGTCGTCGAAGAAATGCTCTCGTTGTAATTCAGCGAGGACCATTCGGATTTCCCAATACTCGTAACCTTCGCCGAGCACATCTTTAGCCATCGTTAGGTTGGGGTCGAAGGTGGATTCAAAATAGTCAAGAATTTCGTTATACTTTTCTTTCTCAATGAATTGCGAGGCTTCAAAAGCACCTTGCTCAACTAAGTGCGCCAAGTGGCCATGAATAGTACTGGCGGCAAGACCTCTTTCTTTGGCAATGGCTTCGACGGACATGCCGCTGTCGAACATCTCTTTGGTGATGTGATAGGTTTCGCCTTTTTGTTTCTTTGCTGGTGTTTCTGGTGCTTCGTCCAGAATGACACTCTCTTGTCCTAAGTATTTCAACACGATGTCTATGATTTCAGCGCCGAAGTTTCTGATGCGTTTGGTGCCCATGCCATCTATAGCTTTTAGTTGGGCAAGGGTGACTGGTTTTTCTGAAGCGATAGCTTTAAGGGTTCTGATGGGCGCGATGTTGGAGGCTGGCACATCGTCAGCTTCGGCTCGTGCGGCACGCCAGGAAAGCAAATTGGAATACAGCCCTCCACTTTTGCTTGGATCAAACTTGATTTCCACTTTTTTCTTCCCGCTCTTTTCCGCTTCAATGGCTTTCACCGACTTGGTTTTCTGGTATTCCTTGACCGTAAAGCCGTTTTTGCAGGCTTCCAAACAACAGCCTTTCAGATAGATGTCTTCTTTGAGCAATTTCAAGGCCTCGGTGATTTGTTCGTTGACGGCTTGGTTGTCGGTTTTGAAAGGGAGGTCGAAAAGGCCAGCTGCAATAGATTTCAGATGCTCGTCAAAGTAGGCCACACCTTTTATTAATCGCTCCTGCAAGGCTGGATTCTGTTCGCACGATGGCTTTTCTTCATGCAGTTTCCTGATTTGACTTTCAAACTTAATGCCGATTTGGCACAATTCCTCATGGATTCGATTGCGGCGTTGTGAAAGGTCTTGGATCATAGAGCCTTCAAACAAAGTGTCGTTGGCATATATCACCTTCATCAGCTTTCCGAAGTCCTTGTAAATGCCGTCAAAGTC
>DAIOUZ010000002.1:44728-49000 GCA_036759285.1 Candidatus Limiplasma sp.
CCTTCTGACGGATAAAATAAATGTTGGCGAGATCGGCGACCGCTTCCACGGTTTTGAGGATCTCGGTCTTGCCGCGCTTTTCGAGCATGGTTTCCAGCTCGTAGTCGTGGCGCAGCTGGTCGACTTTCTCTTGTGTGGGCTCTTTTTCAGGCAGATGCTCCACAAACTGGTCGACGGAATAATCGTTGACTAAAGCATTGGAGGTGATGCGTGTCTTCAGCACCAAACCTTCCAACGAGGTGCAGCGGCTAAGGGCGACATAGACCTGTCCGTGGGCGAAAGCTTGTCCCGCGTCAACAATGACTTTGTCGAAGGTCAAGCCTTGGCTTTTGTGAATGGTGACCGCCCAAGCCAAACGCAAGGGGATTTGGGTGAAACTGCCGATTTCAGTTTCCTCAATATCTTGGCTCTCAGCGTTGATGCTATACTCCATATTCTGCCATTTCAGCCTTGGCACAGTGATGTGTTCGCCCTCACTTTCCACGGTGACGGTGCCTTCTTTTTCGTCGTAGCCGACCAACCGACCGATTTTGCCATTGTAGAATGCCTTCTCGGGGTTCGGGTCGTTTTTGACGAACATCACTTGCGCCCCGATTTTCAGTTCCAATTCTTCTTTGGTCGGGTAGGTGTTTTCTGGGAAAGTACCGTGAATTTCCGCTTTGAAAGTCAGAAGTTTCTCGTTGATAGCGGCCAACTTCGACTCGTTGATTTGGTCGGCTTGGTAGTTGTGGGTGGTCAAGGTGATGTAACCTTCCTCGTCCTTGGGCACAAAGTTGGGCTTGAAGCGCGTGTTGAGGAGGCGCACACATTCTGCATCCATTCGGTTGTTGCGCACTTTGTTCAACAAGGTGATGAAATCCTTGTCATGTTGTCGATAGATGTGCTCTAGCTCCACGCAGACATAAGGTGCTTTTTTCAACACTTGGCTGCCGAAGAAGTAGGGCGTGTCGTAATACGGCGACAGCACTTCCCATTCCTCAGGTTTGGCGACGGGTGCCAGTTGGTGCACATCACCAATCATCAGCAATTGGATGCCGCCAAAGGGTTTCTGAGAGCGACGCACACGGCGCAACACGGCATCGATAGCATCCAACACATCGGCTCGTACCATACTGATTTCATCAATGATGAGCAGGTCGAGGCTGCGCATGAGGTTGATTTTCTTTTTGTTGAGTTTTTGGTATTGCGCAGCAAGCGACTTGGCTCTTCCTCCTATGTCATTCCGATGGGAATCTATGGGCGGAAGAGCATTCTCGGGCAGTTGTGGCCCAAAGGGCAATTGGAAGAACGAGTGAATCGTCTGTCCGCCCGCATTGATGGCGGCCACCCCCGTGGGAGCTACTACCACCATGCGCTTGTAAGTCTTCAGCGGCAGATTTTTCAAGAAGGTGGTCTTTCCCGTGCCCGCCTTTCCCGTGAGGAAGATGTGCGAGTCGGTGTAGAGAACCAGTTCTTCCACAAAGTCAAGTTTCTGGTTGACAAAGGTTTGTTGGGCCATGTTTTGGATGGTGTTCATTGTGCTAAAATAGGAATTTTTGTTCATTTTTATAGTGGGTTTTGAGAAATTGTTGTATTTTTGCAGGCAGAAATCAATAGGGGAACAGTCCTTTAGACGTCCAAAATTTGGTGATGACCTTTCGAGCGAGCCAACCTGTCGATTTCTTTTTTTATGTCTTTATCGCAGTTATGCAATACTGCACCTTCTCTCCAGTCCGCTTCACTCCTACCATCATTTTCACTATACCAATACCTATCAACTCGTAGTGCATTTCCAGCATATAGGCAAATACCTTTTGATTGGCGACTCCTTTCTTCGGAGGTTTAGGCTTGCCATAAACTACAGAATACCGAAGTATAGTGTCCAGTTGAAGCAGTGCCAACGTTGAAGAATATGTCTTTGCGGCATGACGCATGGTTTCATTGATTGAAAGATAGCGTATGTTGATATAGTCTTTTAACGAGCGGTTGTAGACTCTTTTGTTCGGGTTTTCTTCAGTCCATTTGCGATACACCTGAGAGATAACTTCTTTTCGAAGATTTAGGTCTTCTTTGCTGTTCCCCATAGGAATCAGAACAGGTTTGTTGTCTTGTGCATCCATAGTAGTTCATGTTTGTTTTCCGCTGCAAAAATGCAAACCCTGTCAAGAAAAAGCCGTTGATTAAACGTTTGTAGTCGACAGCAGTCGTTTGTTGTCGTTTGCTGTCGGATAGATTGCTGTAAATCAACGATGTTGCAATATTTCTTTTGAAGTGCGATTATTTTCCTATCTTTGTGGCGTTTTTATGCAACAAACAACAAAATCTACCGATATGAAAAAAGTATTCACAGTAATCTTGGCCTTGGCCCTTGTTTTTTCCTTTGGGAAAGCCAACGCCTGCACTAACTTCCTCATCACCAAAGGTGCCTCCACTGATGGCTCCTGCATGATTTCCTACGCTGCCGACAGCCATGTGCTGTATGGCGAACTTTACCATTATCCTGCCAAAGATTGGCCTGCTGGCGCCATGCTTGATGTCTATGACTGGGACGGCGGCATGTACCGCGGCCAAATTCCACAGGTGGCCCATACCTACAATGTGGTCGGCAACATGAACGAATGGCAATTGGCCATCGGTGAAACGACCTACGGCGGCATAGAGAGCCTCTGGGAAGGCCCTGGCATCATCGACTATGGCAGCCTGATTTACATCACCCTGCAACGTGCCAAGACCGCCCGCGAAGCCATCAAGTGCATGGGCGAACTGGTGGCCAACTACGGCTACGTCAGTGAGGGCGAGTCATTCAGCATCAGCGACACTGAAGAGTGCTGGATCCTCGAAATGATTGGCAAAGGCAAGGATAACAAAGGCGCTGTGTGGGTAGCCCGTCGCATCCCTGATGGCTATGTGAGCGGTCATGCCAACCAGGCCCGCATCACCACCTTCCCCTTGGCCACACGTAAGTGCAAGACCAGCATCACGTTCAAGAACATCGACAAGCTTTTGAAAGACCCGAACATCGATTGCGTCTATGCCGACGATGTCATCAGCTTCGCCAAGCAAGCCAAGCTCTATGACGGTCCCGATGAGAAGTTCTCGTTCTCTGATGTCTATAACCCTGTCACTTTCGATGGTGCCCGCTTCTGCGACCTACGTGTGTGGGCCATGTTCAACAAGGTGACCGACAACATGAAGGACTATTGGGGCTATGCTACGGGTCGCGACATCAAGCGCGTGCAGCCTTATAAAGAAGGTATATGCCAAACTCCCGACAATTTCCCGACCAACCGTATGCCTTTGTGGGTGAAGCCCAATAAGAAAGTCAGTGTCCTTGATATGATGGACTTCATGCGCGACCACCTCGAAGGCACCGAGCTTGACATGTCGCAAGACGTGGGCGCTGGTCCGTTCCATTGCCCCTATCGTTGGCGTCCTATGGATTGGCAAGTCGACGGCGTGACTTATGTGCATGAGCGCACCACTGCTACACAGCAGACTGGCTTTAGCTTTGTGGCTCAGAGCCGCGGCTATTTGGAATGGCCCATCGGCGGCATCATTTGGTTTGGCGTTGACGACACAGACAACTGCGTCTATTGCCCCATGTACACCTGCATGACTGAGATTCCCGAGTGCTTCCGCGAAGGCAACGGCTCGATGAGTGAATGGTCGGAGACCTCCGCTTTCTGGACCTTCAACCAAATGAGCAACTGGGCTTACACCAAATATGATTACATTCACCCCGAAATCCGCAAACGCCAGCGCGAGATGGAGACCAACTGGGTGGAAAAAGAAATCCCCGCTTTGGATGCACGCGTGAATACCATCAAGGGCAGAGAGGCTCAGGTGAAGGAACTGACTCAGTTCTCCTGCAACCAAGCCAATAAGATGACCCAATCATGGAAGAAATTCTATCAGCAATTGTTCATGAAGTACATGGACGGCAACTTGAACACTGCCCAGCCCGACAAACCAGGACAAAAGTACACGCCCATCAAGAGCGAACACCCCAAATACAGCGATGAATATTATCGCATCCTCATCGAAAAGACTGGCGACAAGTACAAAGCCTACTAATCTTTGAATTTTAAATCTTGAATTTTGAATTGATATGACAAACCCAGAAGAAGAAAAATCGGAAAAGAAATCGCTCAATTTCATTGAAGCGAAAGTGGAAGAAGACTTAGCCAACGGCAAGAACGGTGGACGCGTGCAGACTCGCTTTCCCCCAGAGCCGAACGGTTATCTCCACATTGGCCACGCCAAGGCCATCTGCCTCGACTTCGGCATCGCCGC
>DAIOUZ010000003.1:0-347 GCA_036759285.1 Candidatus Limiplasma sp.
GTAAAGCACCGAACGCTCATAGATATGCGACAAGGGCAAGAAACTCACCACTTTGTGCGAACTCGGCACTGGATAATGCGGTCCATAGTTGGCCACACAACTCATCAGGTTGTAATGCGTCAACATCACGCCTTTCGGAGTGCCTAAAGTGCCGGAAGTATAGATGATGGTGGCCACGTCATGGATGGAAACCGACTCCTTGCGCGACTGCAAAGTAGCCTGGCTTTTCTTGTCGATTTTGACGGAGACCATCAGTCCGCGCAAGGTCATCATGCCCTCCACAGGATTGAAAGCAAACTCTTTGGGGTGCACAGACATCTGGTCAAGGACAGGTTTCACCTTTTTAT
>DAIOUZ010000003.1:357-7089 GCA_036759285.1 Candidatus Limiplasma sp.
TATGGATAAGAGAACCTTCCTCAAAGACCACCTTAGGGTCGGCATGGTTGAGGATATGCTCGTAGTCGCTCTGGCGAGCCGTCGGATAGATGGGCACCAGGATAGCACCAATCTGCTGAGCGGCGAAATCCACCATGTTCCACTGGGGACAGTTGTTGGAAATCACCACCACGCGGTCGCCCTTGCCAACGCCCAAACCAATCAGTCCTTGACTAATCACATCGGTCATCTTCACAAAGTCGCGGCTGATATATTTCTTCCAAGCCCCGTCCACCTTACAAGCGAACATCACTTTCTTTTTGCCAAACTTCTCCACAAACCTCGGCAGCAAGTCGAAAGTGCGGGGCGGAATATCGGGATAAGCCTGAACGGTTTTCCCTTTGTTTGCTTTCTTATCCATATGAACAAAAATCGATGCGAAAATAAAAACAATATCAATCAACACGTTATTTTATCTAAAGGAGGGGGTATTTTGCGAACAAAAGCGCCGATTTTTTCAACGAAATAATTTTGACCCAAATCACCCAAGAATGACTATTTTTGCAACCAAATTCTTGTTATGGTTTCCATTTTCGACGATATGAGCCAAGTCACCGAAACCGAGGTGCAACGGATGTTGCCTTTGGTAGACGATCAACGCCGCAACGAAGCCTTGCGCTACAAGCACCTGTTCGGACAGTTCGCTTGCCTGAAGTCGTGGCTGATGTTGAAGGAGCTACTGAGACCTTTAGGAATCAAAGATTTGAAAATGGACTACAACGAGCACGGCAAGCCTTATCTGACCCACCATCCTGAAGTGCATTTCAACCTCAGCCATTGCAAGAACGGCATCGCCGTAGTGGTCGACTTCTCCCCTGTCGGCATTGACATTGAGAGTTTCCGTAGGGACAACATCGCTCTCGTCCACAAGACGATGAACCCAGCCGAAGCCCAATGGATCCGTTCCTCTTCCGACCCGGTGGAGGTTTTCACTCAGTTTTGGACCAAAAAGGAAGCTGTGGTAAAGCTACGCGGCACGGGCATCACCGACGACCTGCACCATGTGCTAGACGGTGTAGGCTATCGGCTGGAAACGCACCTCAACCGCGAGAAGCACTACGCCTGGAGTGTGGCCTATACCCAATAAAAAGACTGCGAAGCCTGAGCTCCGCAGTCAAAAATAATGTCACAAAACAAAATCTGTTTTATTTAACGATTCTCGTTCCGCAGGTGGGGTCGCCGAGCTTGGTAGCTTCAGTGATGATGGCCTCGTGACCCGTTTCTTTCACGAACAAGATAGCAGCCCTAATCTTGGGAGCCATGCTACCTTCGGTGAAATGACCGGCATCCAGATACTGTTGAGCTTCAGCCACAGTGATGGTATCGAGGGCCTTTTCGTTTTCCTTGCGGAAGTTGATGTACACCTTCGGCACGTCGGTGAGGATGTAGAACTCGTCAGCGCCAATCTTGATGGCAGTCATGGCCGAAGCCAAGTCCTTGTCGATAACAGCTTCAACACCCACATGCACGCCATCCTTCAAGATGACGGGGATGCCACCACCACCAACGGTGATAACGATATTGCCTTCCTCGGCCAAACGCTTCACAAGCTTGATATTCTGAATGTCAATAGGCTTGGGTGAAGCAACCACCTTACGCCAGCCTTTGCCCTTGGGGTCGGCCTTGTAGATAGCACCTGTTTCCTTGGCATAGGCCTCAGCCTCTTCTTCGGTATAATATGGACCGACAGGCTTGGTGGGGTTCTTGAACATCGGGTCGTCCTTGTCAACGAGAACTTGGGTCACGAAAGTAACCACATTGCGGTCGATGTTTTCCTTCACCATCACCTTTTCAAGGCCCATTTCAATCATGTAACCGATCTGACCTTGGGTCTCGGCACCACAGACATCCATCGGCATTGCCGGCAGACCAAACATCTGCGAACCAGCCTCGTTTTGGAGTAACACATTACCTACTTGGGGACCATTTCCATGGCCAATAACCAAATTATAACCCTGTTTCAGGAAAGGCAGCAGCGACTCACAAGTGTCAGCCACATTCTGCATCTGTTCCTGACATGTACCTTTCTGTCCGCTTCTCAGAAGGGCGTTGCCTCCGAAAGCGATTACAGCTAATTTCTTCATTATTCGTAATTTAAGATTTAATATTTAATATTTAAAATTCCAAAATTTATGAGTTAACAATTCAGTCACCGATTATCATCTTCTTTGATAGGTTACTGAATAGCCATCCTGACCAATCACCAATTGTTTCTCGTCAAGAGAGATGATGGTATTGGTATCGGCAAAGCTGCTTTGGACGGTTCCGTTGGTCACACCGTTGAGAATCAACTTGTCGCCGACTTTTTCCCAACTTGTGTATTCTCTGAAGCCGGTATTGATGGAAACCACCTCGCCATTCTCAAGCAAAGTGAAGCCCACATCGCCGATGAGACTGCCTTCAACGGCAGGTTCAACCCAGGTTCCAACGATGGAAGGACGGGAGCACGAAGCAAAAACGAGTCCCATCAAACCACATAAAGCAATAATAATCAAACGTTTATTCATTTTCAAGTCCTTTTTGAATTGGACGGCAAAGATAAGACTTTTTAATTCACAAAAGCAAGATTTTCAATTTCTTTTGGCTTTTTTCATCCTATGCACCCAACGCTCAATCTCACCAAGCCACAAAATCAGCGAAGTCCCGATGATAATGCGCACCCAGTCACTGAAAGGCAAGGAAACCACACTGAACATCTCGCCACCGAAGGTGATGATGAACACTTGACCGATAGCAATGATCAATATCGTAACGCCAAAACCACGTCTTATGTCCTTGCTAAGCAGGCCCTTAAACGCAGAGTCCATGGTGTGATAGGCTTTGGCGTTGAAGATATTCCAAAACTGCATGAACACGAAGATGGTAAAGAGCAAGGACAGCTCTTTTGGCGTGAAATTGCCGCCCACATGATGGAAATTGAAATAACTTGCAAAATAGTCTCGGAGCGAAAACTCAGTCAACGCGTCCACATGGCAGTGCATGAAATACTGGATGAATCCGAACAACACCGCGACGAACAACAGTCCCACACCGAATATGCGTCTTCCCATGTCTTTGGTAATGATGAAAGCATCGCGCGCACGGGGTTTGTCCTTCAATACACTATGGTCAGGAGGCAAGGAGGCCAAAGCCATGGCAGCGAAAGTGTCCATAATCAGGTTAATCCACAGCATCTGCGTCACCGTGAGCGGCGATGAGGTGCCCATCACCGCACCCAGCAGCACAATCAAGCATGCCGCCACGTTGATGGTCATCTGGAACAGTATGAAACGCTGGATGTTAAGATAGAGCGAGCGGCCCCACATCACTGCACGGGCGATGCTCTTGAACGAGTTGTCCAAGATGGTGATGTCGCTGGCTTCCTTGGCCACCGAGGTGCCGTCGCCCATCGAGAGGCCGATCTGCGCACGGTTCAATGCCGGAGCGTCGTTGGTGCCATCACCTGTCACGGCTACCACTTCTCCCCTTTCCTGCAACAACCGCACAAGGCGTTCCTTGTCGGATGGCCGTGCCCGCGACATGATCTTCAAATCGGCGACACGCTCGCGAAGCTCGTCATCCGAAAGCAGGTTGAATTCTTTGCCGGTTATCATCTGCCGTTCAGGGTCGTCATCATCGCTCCACAACCCCACTTGGCGCCCGATTTCCTTTGCCGTGCCCGGCGTATCTCCGGTCACTATCTTGATGCCGATGCCTGCATCAAGGCAATCGTGAATGGAATCAGACACATCGTCGCGAATCGGGTCAATGATGCCCACAATACCCAAGAAACACAGGTCTTCCACTTGCATCTTACCTGAGTCGAAAACCGTTTCCAAGTCCTGCTCCGTGAGGTATTTGTAAGCAAAGCCCAACGTGCGCATGGCCTTGTTCTGGTAGTTCAGAAGCATGCCGTCCACCTGTCCCTTCACCGTGTCAATCTCGCTTTCACCATCAAGCATCTTGACCGTTGTGCAACGTTTCATGATAATCTCAGGCGCACCTTTAACGTATAAAATATATTCTCCCGCAAAAGGAGTACTCACTATAGTCGCCATGTACTTGTATTTTGTAGTAAAAGGCAACTGTTTGATTATCTTTACATTGTCGCGGATTCTAATGTAGTCGACATTGTTGTCGAAAAGCCAAAGCAATAGCGCACCTTCCGTTGGATTGCCGATGACCTTCACCTTGTTCTTATCGCTAAAATCCAAGAAGGCAGTGGAGTTGAGCGCGATGCCTTCCTCCAGCAGCCGTGCCACTTCAGAATGATCCAACCTTTGATCCTTTAATCCAAAGAAACACTTTTCGCCCAGGCTCATCCTGTTTTTAGTCAGCGTACCCGTCTTGTCCGTACAAATCACCGTGGCGGCACCCATGGTCTCGCAGGCGTGCATCTTACGAACCAAGTTGTTGGTCTCCAGCATCCTTTTCATGCTCAAGGCCAGACTCAGCGTAACACTCATAGGCAAGCCTTCGGGCACGGCCACCACAATCAGCGTCACGGCAATCATCAGTGTATTAAGCAGATAACGGGCAAATCCCATCCAATCGAAAGGCGCATCATCGCGCCAGACAAAAAACATCACCAGACGAAGCACGACAATCAAACCGGCAATGACATAACTCGCGATGGTGATGCCATTTCCCAGTTTATCCAGTTGCTCGTTCAAAGGCGTCTTCACCTGATTGTCGATTTGTGCGCCACGATACACCTTACCCCATTCGGTGGCATCACCCACCTTTTCCACGACGAACATGCCGTGACCTTCCATCACGGAGCTGCCGCGGCAGACGTAATTTGAGGGATAGGTGGCCTCAAGTTTGAAATCCGCTTCATCTGTCGTCTTGCTCGACGAAGGCTCGCCCGTCAAATCCGACTCGTTCACTCGCAACGAGACCGCCTCAAACAAAGTGCCGTCAGCAGGAATCTCATCACCAGTCTCTATCACCACGGTGTCACCAACCACCACATCCTTCCGTTCAATGCGCTGAATCAAGCCGTCGCGATACACCGTCACCAACGTCTCGTCCTCGCTTTGGTTCAATATCTCGAACTTCTTATTGGCATTTTGTTCAAAAACAAAGCCCACCACGGTGGCGAGCATCACCGCTACAAAGATGCCCAAAGGCTCAAACAGCACCTCCGTCCCTTCGGCACCCGTGAACAATTGATATAAGGAAACTGCCACTGACAGCAGCAATGCAATCAATAAAATACGTATGATGGGATCCTGGAATTTCTCCAAAAACTGCTTCCATACCGATTCCTTCTCAGGTGGGGTCAACACGTTATCTCCAAACTTCCGACGGCTCTCTTCAACCTCTCGTGCTGTCAAACCATTCTTATAATCTCTTGTCATGCGTTTTGTCGTTTTCAGATATTTTATACTTTTGCGAAGTAAAAAACGGGGCAAAAATACAATCTCCGAAAAAACTGAAAGGAGGTTGCAAGGTTGCAACCCAAATAAAAAAGTGGTAAGTAGATGAAATTCAAGGAACAAAATAAAACGGCATTGGCCAAAGTCCTTTCCGACCTCGTGCAATCCGACGGAATGGTCCATCAAGGTGAGATTGACTTCCTGCAACGGATCTACACCGTTTTCAACATCACTCAGGCAAGCCGAAAAAAAGCCAGCCAGCTCAGTCTCTCGGATGCCGTGAATACATTGAAAACCCTTGGAAACACAGAGAAAATCGCGATTCTCAGGCTGCTACAACAGCTGTCCATGTCGGACGATTCCTTGGACCCCAACGAGTCGATGCTCATCACCACCTTGATTCTTTCAATCGGTATAGAGTTGCCTGAAACAAAGGACATAAAAGCCCATTTCGTTTCCATTCCCAACCTCAATTTCGACACACGCAACGCAGTGCTTTATGTGGAAGCCGAATACGACAAAGCCATCAACGACAGCATCATACGAGAATATGAAGCCATCTGTAGCCTTCTAGAATCTTCACAACGTGAGTTCTTTTATCTGCCCAAGGTGGTTTCCGCACTGCAAAGCAAGAAAAGCACCTTTTTGAACGCAATCAACTATTTTGATCCGACCTTAAAAGAATCACAATGCGAGTTCATTGGCGACAACCTGCATCGCCTAAGCAGTGCTTTCCTTTCCAAGGAAATCTTTTTGAATTACTTGAACGCAAGCGGTTTAAACATCATCAAGCCTTCGTTTTTCTTCAAAATCGGGAAAGTGAAGCCAGGAAGCCAGCAAGACTTCCTCATCCTTGAAATCAACGGCGACCCTTTGACGACCTTGCAGCGCATTTTCGAACTCGACGACAACATCACCAACCTCAAGTCGGATGAACTGAGCCAAAAAGACGAACGGTTTCTGCAAAAAGTAATGCAACTACCGGATGAGATGCAGAAAGACGAGCTGAACTACACCGGATTCCACAAGATTCTCATTGACATCATGCTGAAACACAGCGTCTCCCATGAATACAGCCGTTTGTATATCACCAAACATGGCGACATCTTCCTCACCGACCGAAACAACACAGAGGTGAAGATGCACACCTTGTGCAAGGCCTTGTATATCCTCTTCCTGTTTCACGAAGAGGGCATCTCCTTGAACTATCTAAGCGACTATAAAACTGAACTTTACAAAATTTACCGCCAAATCTCAACCTATGGTGACGAGACGTTGCTTCAAAAAGCCATCGACAACCTGACCGACTTTGTGGGCAACACCATGAACGCCA
>DAIOUZ010000003.1:7099-22211 GCA_036759285.1 Candidatus Limiplasma sp.
CCCCTTCAGCAACAACCTTAACGTTAGCATATCCCGCATCAAGAAAGCCTTCAAGGACATTTTGGGTGATGATGCCCTTCCCTACCTGATACAAGGCGAAAAAGGTGGACGGAAAACCATCCACCTTGACCGAAACCTTGTGGTTTATGAAAACCGGAAGGTGTTTTCTTGAAGACTTATCTAACTTGTCAAAGACTGTTGCAGGCCTCAACAGGTATGTCATCCCTATGCAGGCTGGTGGGCAAAGGCATGGGATCTATAGCTGTTGAGGCCGTCAGTTAAGGTCTTTGCTTCTTGAGTCGCCTCCTATAGATTCCAGCTTTCCGCACATAGCCACGCAGGAATGACATAGGAGGCTCCCTGAAATGACTTGGGTATCTAGTCCATGACAGCAGAAAGGCAAGTATATTTATGCTTTAAGCGTTTAATCCACCCAACAAGAACGTGACATCGGAATTCGGGTCAATCTCGACCGATTCCTTGCCGTAGCGCATGACAATCATCTTCTTGCCGCCCTTCAGCAACATCTTGTTGTCGGTCACCCACAAGGCCGAGGCCTCACGCAGTCCGACCACCGTCATGTTCTGATTCACCGCCAGATATTCGTTGATGCGGTCTTGGCGCGTCTCGCCGCCATGTTTGATCATCTTGTCGATTTCGGGATGCGGGTCGAGGTAATGCGGGTTGATTTGGAAAGGCACCAGGTTGAGGCACTTGAACGAAGCAGGCTGCACGATAGGCATGTCGTTGGTGGTGCACAGTGTCGGGCAAGCCACGTTAGAGCCAGCGCTCCAGCCCATGTAAGGCACGCCAGCCAAAGCGCGTTCGCGGATGGCATCCATCAAGCCATAGCGGTGCATTTCGGCCACCAGATGGAAGGTGTTGCCGCCGCCCACCACGATGCAGTCGGCTTCCTTGACGGCTTTCACTTTGTCGTCAAAATGATGCACCGAGGTGAAGTTGTCGAGTCCGAATTTCTCGCTGAAGACGGTCTTCACCCTCGTTTCGTAAGCATCGTAGCTCTCAGGATACACCTTACCGCCGATGTTGACGCCCGCAAAAGGCACAAAGATGATGCGGCTATCCTTATTAATATGGTTCTGCAAGCAGAAAAGCTCGATTTGAGCCGTGGCCCAAGCTAAATAATTCTCTCCAAAATTGGTCGAGTTGCTAATCAGTAATAATCTCATGATGATAAATGTTTGTACGTTGAAGAGGCAAAGATAGGAAAAAAACGAATGCGGCCTCAAAAAAGGAAAGAAAGAGCGAGCAACAAAACGAAAATATTTCTTTGTTTATCAACCACTTGCAAAAAACGACAAAATTTTTCTCGATTTTTTGCTTGCGAAAAAGAAAAAAGCTGTACTTTTGCAGTGTCAAAACGACTGGACTAGTAGCTCAATTGGATAGAGTCCCTGACTACGGATCAGGCGGTTGTGGGTTCGACTCCCGCCTAGTTCACAAAGGTTCCACGAAAAGAACCTTTTTTTTGGCCCATTCGACTAGCGGTTAGGTCGTAAGTTTCTCACACTTAAAACAGCGGTTCGATTCCGCTATGGGCTACGGACAATTCACAGCAAACCCAACTGAAAATCAAGCAGTTGGGTTTTTTCATTCCCCTAAAAATGGCCTGCCGTGTCAACCACGTGTCAACCGATTTCAACTTTTTTGAATACTCGTTGACACGATGAAAGAAAATTGT
Organism: Candidatus Limiplasma sp.; assembly: GCA_036759285.1. Lineage (GTDB taxonomy): Bacteria > Bacteroidota > Bacteroidia > Bacteroidales > F082 > Limimorpha. The sequence continues at coordinate 8,802 of DAIOUZ010000003.1, forward strand.
TGTCAAACACCGTTCATTTTTTCCCGCCGTTGACACGCCAAATCCACCGTTCGAGCCCCGACGGCAACTGCTAACGAGTGTTCATTTTTTTACCTATCATTGTGACTGAAACATCGGTCGCCTCGCGACCCTCTAAACTTTCAGTTATGTCACATCCTAGATTTCATTTTGAGAAAAGGAAATCCCTGGCCGACTTCCTTTCCGAGAACATCCCCAACCAATTCCTCTACCATTGCCTCAAGACCAGCACAAGCTTCCCTGACGAAACTTTCTACAAAGATGGCAAACCTTGCGGGGTTTGGAATTTTTGGGATGAGGATGGAGAATTAGAAAACACAGAAAACCACGAAGAATAATCACTCATTTCCCCTTGAAAGCTCAAGAAATCAGACATCTACCTAACTTCATCCTTATTTGTCATTTCAGTCCCATTTGTCCTATCCATCAAAAACCATTTTAGCAAAGCTTCCCATTGATATTGTGACGGCTTAATGTCACCTTCCCGGGTACGGTGCTTAAAAAAGCCAAGCCCCTAAATAAACTACGCCCCGTCGAGCGCGGGTCTCCGTTTGCCGTTAGGGTACTTGCTTTTTTAACCACCTCGTTAACGGCCCAAGGCGCAATCGCCTCATTCCATCAGAGTGTTGAAAAGAGATTAGAAACCGCAAACAGTGGGAGTATCTGAATGCGTCGTATGGCATTATTATCCTGTTTGTCTTGGCTCTCTATTAGGGCAAAGTTTTCCAAAGAACAGCGGATGGCATCCGTCAGATGCTTCTGCCGCATAAACTCATACAGACTCTTCATCTTACCACTGGTGCCAGACTTGCATTCAATAGGCAGCACCTTCAGGTCGCGTGCAATGAAATAATCCACCTCCGACCGCGTTCCCTCGGCGGTGTTTTCCCAATAAAACAGATCATGCTGTACCCGGGGATTGTTATACTTTACCAATTCCCAGCCCAACACCATCTCCGTCAGGCCGCCTTTGTTCACCACGTCTTCAGCCGTGCCAGCAATAATCAGCTCCGTCAGCTGACGTGCTCCGCCCAAGTCCATGTCGAGAACACGCAGCAGCAAGCCGCTATCAAGATAGATGTATTTGCGGTATTTGTCGTTGACCTCGGCTCCGAGCGGAATGCCGTTGGCCGCCGTATGGCTCACACGTTTGATGATGCCTGCATCGCACAAGAGAGCCAAAGCCTTCTTCACGTCTTCAGCCCGATAACCTCCGTCCACATGACTGTAAGTGAACTTGCTTCCTATCTGCATGACTACGCTTTGAATCGTGTTTCGTAACAGCGTCGGGTCAACCTTATCGGCATATTTCGGAAAGTCGTCGTAGTAGGTCTGTTGGATGTCGTCAAGCTCTGCCTGGCACTGGCGATAGTCATGTGTCGTCACCCATGCCGCTACGCTGGCAGGCATACCGCCCACCATCAGGAAAGTGCGGTAATGTTGCACAAGGTCGTTGTACATTGCTGTAAGCAAGGGCTTTTCTGCGCTTGCTTCCTGTTTGGCTTTTACCCATGCCGATTTCCCCTCAGCCTCCAGGAACTCGTCAAACGAGAAAGGATAGACGAACAACGAACGTATCCGTCCAACACCAAAAGACGAAAGCCTTTTGAGGGCAAACTCCAACAACGACCCCGCCGCCACGACGTGAAGCTCCGGGAAGTCCTCTTTGAACGACCAAAGGCTCTTGATGGCATCATCCGAGTCTTGTATCTCATCAATGAAAAGCAAAGTCTTGCCTGGTATTACTGGGGTGTTATAAAGCATGCTCAGGCTGTCTGTCAACTCATGCACATTGTGAATCTTTTCAAAGACCTCCAGCATATCTGGTTGTTTCTCAAAGTTCACTTCAATAAAGTAATCAAACGTCTCTCCCAAGTGTTGCACAGCCCAGGATTTACCCACTTGTCGTGCTCCTCTGAGCAAAAGAGGTTTGTGGACACGGTTGTTCTTCCATTCCAAAAGCAATGCGTCGATAGGTCTTTCTATGTACATTTTCAAAGGTTTTAATTGGTGTTTCCGCTGGCAAAAATAGTACTTTTTGACAAAACCGAGACGAAAAAACACCAATTTTTTGATAAAACCGAGAGGAATAATCATATAGTTTTTGACAAAACCGAGACGAATAACCACCCGATTTTTGATAAAACCGAGACGAAAAAAGGAAGCTCCCGCAAAAAAAAGTGGGAACTTCCAGTAACAAAATGAAAAAAATGATACTATGTTTACTTTATAGGGCCGCCCGTCCTCCTCTCAGAGGGGGTGGCCGAAGGCCGGGGGAGTTTTGTATACGCTTTGCTTTCCATTCCATCTCGGCAGCTGCAGGAAAGCATAACAAGCGCAGCTGCCACAATCAAAAATTTCTTCATAATCCTATTGTTTTGGGTACCCTGCAAAAGTATTACAAAAAACCGTCAAGAAATCCTATCAAAATCCGTCAAAATCAATCAAAAACAATCAGAAAAGCCCGCTTCTTTTCCGTTTCAACTACATTTGCCTTGCCGCCGCCAAAATAGGAACCAGAGCCGCAGAGGAAAAACAATATAAAGATTATGATCTGCTTCTCTACCCATGACGGCGACGGCCACCGACAACGGCTTTTGCTTCGCGTCAAGCCATTTCGGTCCCTGAGCCTGTCGAAGGGCCGTCCCGCGTCTCGCGTCCTGAAGTCCCGCGTCAATAGTTCACTCATTCATTAACCCCTAAAAACTTAAAATCATGGGTAAAATCAAGCAAGGAATCCTTGGTGGGTTCAAAGGAAAAGTCGGTACCGTCATCGGTGCCAGCTGGAACGGCATTTCTTACATGCGTGGCATCGCGCAATCCGTGAGAAACGCCAACACTCCGGCGCAACAGAAACAACGCGCCTTCTTCAAAGAGGTCATGGATTTGGTAGGCCAGTTCTCCGACGAGCAGATGGCCTTCCTGGTCCCGTCCACGCCCAAGGGCATGACCCGTCGCAACCTGCTCGCACAGCAAATCGCCGCCGTGGCCGTTGACAATGGCGACACCAAGAGCGTCGACCTCGCCAACATCAACTCGCTCGGCAACGCCGCCACCGCCGACATGCCGGATGTCACCATCGCCGCCGCAGGCGAGAACCTGACCGTCTCTTGGAACGGTGCCAGCGACTTCCGCGCTGAGCACGGCGACGAGTACCCGACCATCTTCGTGGCCAATGTCACGAAAAAGAAGGTCTATCTGGTGCCTTCCACCGCCACCATCGGCACGACTGGCGCCCAGTCGTTCAACGTCGGCCTGGCCGCCTACGGCGATGCCGAAGACACCTTCAGCGGCTTCATGCTGGCCACGGGCTCCAAGATTGCCCTCGTCGGCTTCGGCACGATGTCCGTCACCAAGCGCCCCGCCCGTCCGAAGAAGAACTAAACTCTTCCAAGACACGTCCCAAAAAGCCGCCCGACAGGACGGCTTTTTTAAGGGCTTTTTCGATACGGGTCTGGTAGGGACCAAGTTCGTACCAACCTCGTACCAACTTCGCAAAATCAAAGTCGAGTAAAAAACACCTAAAACTGAAAATCATGGGAAAAATCAAACAGGGAATCTTGGGCGGTTTCAAAGGCAAGGTCGGCACCGTCATCGGTGCCAGCTGGAACGGTATCGCCTATATGAAAGGACTCCCGCAATCGCAGAAAGACCCGAAGACCGCTGCACAGATGGAGCAGCGTGACTTCTTCAGGGAAGTCCAGGATCTCGTCGGCCAGCTGACCGCCGAGCAACTGGTCTTCCTATTCCCGTCATCCCCTTCGGGCATGACGCGCCGCAACGCCATCGTCCAGCAGCTTTCTGCAGCCTCTCTCGTCGAGGCAGACGGCAAGCATGTGGACTTGGCCAACATCAATTCCATCGGCAATGCACCCACCGCCGACATGCCGGATGTCACGGTCGCCGCCGATGGCGACAACCTCGCCATCTCTTGGGATGGTGACAGTGACTTCCGCGCTGAGCACGGCGATGAGTACCCGACTATTTTTGTGGCCAATGTCACCAAAAAGAAGATCTTTCTGGTCAATTCCACCGCCGTCATCGGCAGTACGGGTGCCCAGTCCTTCAATGTCGGCCTGGCCGCCTACGGCGAGGCCACCGACACCTTCAGCGGCTTTATGCTGGCCACAGGTTCAAAAATCGTCCTCGTCGGCTTCGGAACAATGGGCGTGAACGAACGTCCTGCCCGCCAAGGTCGCAATCCACGCACTGGCCAATAAACTCAATGTCTAACCTTAAAACAATAAATCGCTATGGGAAAAATCAAACAAGGGATCCTCGGAGGTTTTCGTGGTACCGTAGGAACCGTTGTCGGTTCTTCTTGGAACGGCATTGCCTATATGAAAGGCAAGCCTCAATCGGTCAGAAACCCGCGTTCTGACGCACAGGTGCAGCAACGCACCTTCTTCAAGGAAGTCCAGGCACTCGTCGCGCAGCTCACGGATGAGCAGCTTGCCTCGCTCTTTCCGTCCGTCACCCGTGGCATGACCCGCCGCAACATGCTCACCCGTCAGATTTCGGCCTGCGCCGACTATACCGACGATGTGAAGACCTTCGACCTCGCCCTTCTAGAGGGCATCGGCAACGGTGAACATATCAACTCTCCAATGCTGACCGTCGAGGTCACTACCTTCGGAGAACCAGGCAACCAAAAAGTAGGTATCGTCATTAACCAGTCAGATGTCGCGGCCATCGCTAAACCTGAAACGGCATGCTTTTCCGTTGTAGCCTACAACTTGACGCAGAAGAAGATAGCTGTCTTCCACACGTCTATTTCGGACTCCAGCACCAGCCTTTCCATCGAGGCAGGCAACTTTGCAGCCGAAAACGACACAATCCGCTGCTATCTGTCCTACCAATATCAGGAAAGGTCTGGCTATTGGACCTTGGCCATCGCAACCCGCCCTGAAAGGGACAAGGAGAAGAAAAAGAAGCAACACTAAAACGTTTGTGTTATGACCACTTTTGAATGGATTTCAATGCTGCTGGCACCTGTGACGGGCGTGGCTTCCTGGCTCGCCGCTACGCGGCTGCGCCAGAACCGCACCATCCGCGAGATGCAGCAGACCATCTTCAACCTGGTCGAGGAGAACAAGCGCGTCTATTCCGAGCTTACCGAGGCCCGACGGGAAATCGTCGGGCTCTCGGCTCAGGTCGCACAGCTCACGCTCGAGAATGCCGAACTGAAGCAGATGATCGAAAACCTGTAAGCCATGAAGACACGACTTTTCATCCTCTTCCTGATGTCGCTAGGGCTATGCGCCTGCGATGCCAACCGCCGCGCCCAGCGTCGCATCCGTCGCATCACGGAGCGATGCCCGGAGCTGGTCACCGTCCAGGCGCATCCCATCGACACCTTCATCGAATTGCCTCCCTTGGCCGATACCGCCGTGATGCCCCTCGCTCCGCTGCTTGACGGCCAAACCGTCAAGATCCAGACGGAGCAGGGCACTTTCACGGCGACGGCCACCGATGACAGCCTCACAATCACCTACGAAGCAGAACCGGAACCCGTACATTTCTCCGACACGCTGCACTATTCGCAAGTCGTCATCGAGGCGGCTCCTGAGAAGAAGAAGCCGCCCGCCTTCATGTGGTTCCTCCTCGGTATGGTGATAGTGTTGCTGGCTGTCATCGTCACCGCGATAGTAATTGTGATCAAAATGGTGAAGACTTCCTAATCGATAGGGAGTCTTCTCTTTTTTTATGTCACTTCGTCCGGCTTGGAAGGTGGTTTTAATTAATCCTCAGTCGGCCAATGGTTGCAGGTGAGGCTTCACCTTTTTTATTATAGCTTTTACGCAACCTTTGTCCGCCTTCGGCTAATTGTGGGGTTGCGTTTTCCCGCTCTCGTTTCTCATCCTCGGTCAAAATCCGCAATCTCCATTCCGGCAATTTAATCGATTCGGAGGGCTGCCTGTCTGCCAAAGGCTGCGGGGTCAGCTTTGTCCCCGGCGGTGAAGCTTTGGTCCCGCAGCCTTCGTCAGCCAGTCAGGCTCCAGCGGGAAACACGTTTGAAGGGATAGCGGCGCAGTGTTCGGCGATGGCCGTGATGCCCGCCTACACAGTGCGCGAAAAAATCCATCCCGCTCGTCCTGCGTGTTCCAGAAAATACCTATCTTTGCAGTCGCTCTGTTGCCATAATAGAGCATGTTAAAACCTTGTGAAGCCGCCAGTCCCCAATTTTGGTGGCTTCCCTTTTTATAATAAGGCAGGGCAGTTGCTCAACAACTGCCCTGTCACTTTTCAAAGCTTTTTTATCATCTTCTGCTTTTGCTGCTCGCTCACCGTTCGGTATCGCGCTATTGCCCGGCTCCCTTCCGAGTGGCCGCTCATCGATCCAATGTCTGATTCCCTAAATCCAGCCTCGTACAGGTTACCACAGAAATTCCTTCGTCCCATGTGACTGCTAGCCACCTCCGAAAGTCTCACTTGTTTTTCCAAGCGAGTCACAGGATCCAGGATAGTCACATTGTAGTTCTGATCAGCAATGAAAGGTAACAGCCTATCCCCTTCCAAGTCTTTATACCTTTCAATAATGGTTTTGGCGATAGGATGCAAAGGCACAGTTACCACCTTACCACTCTTGTTTCTCGTTTTACCAGCCACATACTGAAGGCATTCTCCTTCAACAATGTTCGATTTCTTCAATCTCTTCAAATCTCCAACACGGCATCCAACAAGTGATTGGAACACAAAGATATCCCTCTGTATCCCCAATTCTGGACGCTTGCTGAAATCCGCCTTGAACAGCTTGTTTCTGTCTTCTTTCGAAAAGAAGAAAGGCGTGCCGTAAACCGGCTGGTCTCTCTTATAGTTTAGGAAAATATCTTCCACCTTGCATTTCTGTAAATTCATAATCCAAAGCCAAAATGCGCGGATGTATTTGAACTCATTAGCCACATAATTCAGACTCCTTTTTTCAACGCCTCGTTTCAGAACATATTCATAGCCCTCATAAATAGCCTCATAACGCTTCTTAGGAACCCACTTCTTAATGACTTTATCACCATCTTTCATCTCCTCCATTTCCCATAGATCACATTCATTCAGAATGAAATTTTTGAAGTTATAGAGGTGTTCTATGGTCATCTCCTTAATCTTGGCGTGCTTGCCTTGGAACTTTTCCATTCGGTCCCATATGCCCAAACAAGTGTTGTACGACTTTTTCCTCTCAGCCACGATGACACCATTTTTGAACTGCTCTTCCATAAAGAAGGCAAAAGCATCCACAAAATACTGATTCTCGAGCTTTGACAATTCCCGTTTCTTAGCTGCCGCATCTATGGCCAACTGAGTTTTGCTCGCCAGCGTCCAACGGTTGACAGCCACTACTTTACCGCCAATAATTGAATCCTCTTTCTCGGAGCTCCACTCAATGTCACCCATCCATGCCGCCAACGAATTCTCCTTCAAATCACCTTCGCTATTCTGTTCATAGCAGCGGAGAAGATAGCTCGTGAGCAGGAGAAGCCTGTCACGAATTTCGTCGTTGTTGTCGCCATACTTGTTTGTTTTTCTTGCCTTGGGCATGCCACGTTCAGCATCCCAGTTGCCAGCTGTGATAAAGATGCCTGTGGCCGCTCTCTTAACGAAATTCCTGTTCCCACTAAAACGGAGTTGGATTTCGCCCCTTTCGTCATCTTTCTTGATAAACCTCGAAAGGTAATACTTGATTGTTGCCATAATGATTAGAATTTAGTTAAAACCTTGAAAATGACTCAGACAAAGGTGTCCCCACCCCTTTTTCTTAAGTCATTGCAAAGATACGAAAAAATTCTCAATCCGTGTCAACGCCGTGTCAACCAAATTCAAAAATAATGCTCATTCGTAATAATTTATTATCAGTCTAAACAATAAATAACTAATCTAAAATGTTATTTTTCAATACTTTATAAAACAAACACAAAGGCAACGAAAAATAACGAATTATTATATAAGTGACCCCAGCCGGGTCACCAAGAAACAAAAAGAATCCACGATTAAATCGTGGATTTTTTGTTATCTTTGCACCCCAAACAAACCAACAATGATCGACTTATTGAACGATTTGAACGAGCCTCAACGTGAGGCCGTTACCACTATAGAAGGTCCCGTGATGGTGATAGCCGGTGCCGGCTCGGGCAAGACCCGTGCCCTCACCTACCGCGTCGCCTACATGATTCAAGAAGGCATCGACCCCTTCAGCATCATGGCCCTCACCTTCACCAACAAGGCAGCCCGCGAGATGAAGGAACGCATCATGCAACTCGTCAACGCCAGCGATGCACGCAACGTATGGATGGGCACCTTCCACTCCATTTTTGCAAGGATTTTGCGCATCGAAGCGGAAAAGATTGGCTTCACGTCCAACTTTTCCATCTATGACACCGACGACTCCAAGGCACTCATCACACAGATTCTGAAGGACTTGAGCTTAGACACAAAGGTCTACCCCGCCAAGCAGGTTCTGTCGCGCATCTCGGCAGCCAAGTCGAGCCTCTACTCGCCCGAAGACTACGCCAACGACCCTGATATTCAAGAAACCGATCGCAAATCGAACAAACCGCTCATCGCACAGCTGTTCAAGCTCTACAACGAGCGCTTACATCGCGCCAACGCCATGGACTTCGATGACATCCTATACTTCACCAACATCCTGCTGCGCGACAACCCTGATGTGCTCTATAAATACCAGAACCACTTCAAGTTCATCCTCGTCGACGAGTATCAGGACACCAACTACGCCCAATACCTCATCGTGAAACGTATCGCGGCACTTTTTGAGAACCTCTGCGTGGTGGGCGACGATGCACAAAGCATCTACGCCTTCCGCGGCGCCAACATCCAAAACATCCTTAACTTCAAGAACGATTACCCTGATTATAAGCTGATTAGGCTGGAACAAAACTATCGCTCCACCCAGAACATCGTCAACGCCTCGAACGCGGTCATCGCCCACAACAAAGACCAAATCAAGAAAAAGGTATGGAGCGACAAGGAGAAAGGCGAACTCATCGGCCTCATCCATGCCAACAGCGACACTGAGGAAGGCACCATGGTGGCCAACAGCATCTTCCAGTATAAGATGACCCGCCACCTGCCCAACAAGAGCTTCGCCATCCTCTACCGCACCAACGCCCAGAGCCGTTCGATGGAAGAAGCCTTGCGCAAGCAGAACATACCTTATAAGATTTATGGAGGCCTCTCGTTCTACGACCGCAAGGAAATCAAGGACCTGTTGGCCTATTTCCGCGTCGTCATCAACCCCGAGGACGAACAGGCGCTCTTGCGTATCATCAACTACCCCGCCCGTGGCATCGGCAAGACCAGCATCGAACGCATGATGGTCACCGCCAATGACCAGCGTACAAGCATCTGGAAATGCATGGAAAACAATGTGTTTCCGCAAGATTTCAACATGGGCACCATCAACAAGTTCCGTGACTTCATGGTGATGATCAAGAGCTTCCAAACCTTGCAGGAAAAGATGAACGCCTTCGAGTTGGCCAAACATATCACCAATACAATCGGTCTCATTAAAGTGTTGAAAGAAGACGACACGCCAGAGGGCGTCTCAAGGGTCGAAAATGTGGAAGAGTTGCTTAACGCCATCATGGAGTTCAGCGACCGTCAGGTAGACGAGACCACTGGCGAGACCGCCCGAGTGGACTTGGTGCAGTTCATGGAAGACGTAGCCCTGCTCACCGACAGCGAGATGAAGAAGGACGACCCCAACGAAGACTATGTCAGCCTGATGACCGTCCACTCGGCCAAAGGCTTGGAGTTTCCTTACGTTTATGTCGTAGGCATGGAAGAAAATCTCTTCCCTGGCATCCTCAGCCTCAGCACACGTGAGGAATTGGAAGAGGAGCGCCGCCTGTTCTATGTGGCCATCACCCGCGCCATGACCAAGCTCACCTTGAGTTATGCCGAGCAACGCTATCGTTACGGCAACCTCACCCTCAGTGAGCGTTCGCGTTTCGTCGACGAGATTGACGCCAACCTCATCGAGCAGACACAAAAGGCCTCGTTCCGTGGCACCACACCCATGGGTGGACGACCTTTCGGTCGCCGCATCAACGAGCCCGAGCAGCATGGCTTCCGCAACATACCGAATACGACTACAGCAAGGCCTACCACCAGCCAACCTGCTACGCCTCAGAACCTTGAACCTTCCAACCCTGACTTGTTGCAGGAAGGCATGAGAGTGATGCACGCCAAGTTTGGTGCGGGCACTATACTCAGCGTCGATGGAGCAGGAGCAAACAAGAAAGCCTCAGTCCATTTCGACACCGCCGGCGTGAAGATGCTCATGCTGAAGTTCGCTCGTTTGGCGATAATCAAGTAGTATTTCACACCATATTATGTATGTATAATACAGAAGATTTTATACTTGACGAGATTTATGGTGAACGGCTTCTTATCAGCAAGCATGCCGACCGTTCGGAACTTAATGAAAACATCCGTGTAGCCAGAGTGATGCTTAGTTGCTTTGACGATATGAATATACGTATCAACGAGCATCTGCTGGTATTTGGTCATAAAAACCCAGAATATACCATCAATGAGAAACTAGGCGACCGAAAAGGCGTGGAAAGCGAGAATGGGATAAAATCTGCCTTCCGCAAAGCCAAGGAACAAGGCTGCGAAACAGTGGTGCTTGATTTCGACATGCACATGGCAGACTGCATCCTTAAGACCAAGAAGATTGCATCAGGCATCTATGGTAGACATGAGGATTTCACGAGCGGTAGTATCAATGAATGTTATATTGTTCATAATTGCAAGGCGGTTGTGGTGAAGCCCGATATGTTTTCTGCCATAGACAAGGATACTACCAAACAATGGATAGAGGATGAGATAGAAAAACTGAGGACATAACCTTGGGGCTATGTCCTCGTATGGGGGTCAGAAAGGTCCAGCTTGAATATTGCTGTAAAAGCAAATTGTTCGCGCCCTCTGACGACATTCTGACACCGCAAAAATACAAACTTTTCCCCATCCCGCAAGCCTTTTCGCAAAAATTTCATATTTTTGCACTCATAATAAGCTACACCAGTTATTTTTCACACAACAAAAAAGACTAACCACAAACTAACACATCAGAATAAAGAATAGAATAATTTAACATATTATAAACCAAAGCATTAGCTATTATTTCGCGTTTAGCCAAGAGCCTCGGAAACTTTTTGGAAATAAACACTCAGAAATAATATCTGGCAGTCTTTCAAAATGGAAGACTTTACCAAGTAGTTTAAGGCAATGCTTGTACCGATTAGGTGCAGGCAACTTGTTTACTTGGTAGAGGTTTCCATCCGAGGCCGCCTCTCAGCTAAACGCAATAAGTGGGCTTGCACCTTGCTTTTTGCGTCGGCGGATGGTAGCGATGCAGTAATACCATCCGTATGGCTAACAATAGTTTACGCGCAGCAAATAAAGCAAAACAGGACGAGTTTTATACACAACTGCCTGATATTGAAGAAGAGTTACGTCATTACAAGAAACACTTTAAGGATAAGTCGGTGTTTTGCAATTGCGACGATCCTTATGAAAGCAATTTCTTCAAGTATTTCGCGATGAATTTCAATGCTTTAGGCTTGAAGAAACTCATTGCGACTTGCTATGCAGGCTCGCCTGTAGCAGAACGGCAATTGTCGCTTTTTGAAGAGGAGAACAAACAACAGACCAAGACAGGTGTTCCTCATAAGATAGTAATTACCGAAGTAACTGACCTCAACGGCGATGGTGCAACTAATCTTGCCGATGTCGAATGGCTGATTAAAAACGACAAGAATGTGCTGACTCGCTTGAATGGTGATGGCGATTTCCGCTCGGAAGAATGTGTTGAACTGCTGAAAGAAGCTGATATTGTGGTGACCAATCCACCGTTTTCGCTATTTCGAGAATATATGGCTCAATTGATAGAGTATCAGAAAAAGTTTCTGATTGTTGGGAATCAAAATGCCATCACTTATAAGGAGATATTCAAATTGATAAAGGATAACAAAGTCTGGTTAGGTTTCAAAAGTGGGCATACATTATTTGAGGTTCCAGATTCCTATTCCATCCCCGATTTTTATGATAAAGATGACAAAAGCAAGTTACGCTCAAATGGTTACGTTGTTGATAATAATGGAAAACTATGGCGCAATCTTGGTAATATCTGTTGGTTTACTAATCTTGACCACAACAAACGTCATGAATTCATTGATCTATTCAAGCATTACTCTTCCGAAGAATATCCTCGTTATGATTACTATGATGCAATAAACTGTGATTATGTAGTAAACATACCAATGGATTATAAGGATGAAATAGGAGTTCCTGTTTCATTCCTCGATAAATACAATCCTGATCAATTTGAAATAATTGATGGTATAGGGAGGTATAGTATGATAGATGGACCTACACCTGAAACTCAAGGAAAATATCTTACAAAAGTTGACGGTAAACCCAAATATGCACGAATAATAATCCGCAAAAAACAGTAAATCATGGAAATAAAGTTCACAGAAATCAGCATTCGTGACCTTGTGGAAGGTTACGAGAACAACGACGAGAACGGCGTAAGGGCCTATGGAGGCCTGCTGGACATCCGTCCGCCTTATCAACGCGAGTTCATCTACAAACCCGAACAGCAACAGGCAGTCATTCGCACCGTGGCAAAAGATTTTCCGCTCAATGTGATGTATTGGGCTAAACGTGAAGACGGCACCTTTGAAGTTATTGACGGACAGCAGCGTACCTTATCCATTTGCGAGTACTTAGACGGCAACTTCTCTGTGGTGTTTGAGGGCGACAAAAACCCTTACGGTTTCAGCAATCTGCCTGCCGACCGACAGAAACAGATTTTGGATTATAAGCTCACAGTCTATGTCTGCACAGGAAGCCCAAGCGAGAAATTGGACTGGTTCCGCACCATCAATATTGCCGGCGAGAAACTTACCGAACAAGAAATGCGCAATGCCGTATATGCGGGCAGTTTTGTCACCGAAGCCAAACGGAAGTTCAGCAAGACCAACTGTGTGGCTTACCAGATGGGCAACCGCTATCTCAGTGGCAGTTGCATCCGACAAGATTACTTGGAGACAGTACTAGGATGGCTCAACAATGGCGACATTCCAGGATATATGGCCGCTCACCAGCACGACCCTAACGCCGACGAACTATGGCTCTATTTTCAGAATGTCATCAACTGGGTGCAGGCCAAGTTCACTAAATACCGTAAAGAGATGAAAGGTGTGGCATGGGGCGAACTTTACAACAACCACAAAGAAGACAAACTCGATGCCAATGCTCTCGAAAGTCAAATCTCAAAGTTGATGCAAGATAGTGATGTGCAACGTAAGGCGGGCATCTACGCCTACGTTCTCGATGGCGACGAACACCATCTAGGCATTCGCGCTTTCG
>DAIOUZ010000003.1:22221-23153 GCA_036759285.1 Candidatus Limiplasma sp.
TCGCATACGGCACGACCGTTGATGCGGCACCGACACCTGCCGAGGTCGAGGGCTCGGGCGACGTGAAGTACCATCTCGGCGCCTCGTCCGATCGCGCCTTCGACGACAACACCAAGCGCGAGGTTTACGAAAAACAAAAAGGCATCTGCGCCATCTGCGGCAAGCATTTTGAGATTGAACAAATGGAAGCCGACCACATCACGCCATGGTGCGATGGTGGCCGCACAGTGGCTGACAACTGCCAAATGCTCTGTCGCGAGTGCAACCGTAGAAAAAGCGGGAAATAACGCATTTTACATTCAAGATTACACCCGTCGGTGCCGAAGCAAAGCGACACCGACTTTTTTGTCCTTGCCATGTTGCGAAAAATATGTACCTTTGCACGAAATTATCGAATTACCATGAACAAGCCAGGACTAACCTATAATACAGAAAAAGAGCAGATTGTCATTTCGGAATACGGCCGCTGCGTGCAGGAGATGATCAAGAAACTGCCGGAGATTGAAGACCGTGAGCAGCGCACCGAAGCTGCCAAATACATCATCAGCGTAATGGTGCAGATGAACCCCAACATCAAGCAATCGAGCGACTATGAGCACAAACTGTGGGACCACCTCTATATGATTTCGGGCTATAACCTTGACGTTGACAGTCCCTACGCTCCACCCATCCCAGTAGAACAGCAAAGCAAACCACAACATATTGGTTACCAAAACAATGATATCAAATATGGTCACTACGGCCAATACCTCATCAAAATGATTGAGGCCGCCTCGCAAGAGGAGAACGACGAGGTTCGCGAAGCCCTCGCCTACTCGCTGGCGGGCCAGATGAAGCGCAACTACTTAGAATGGAACAAGAGCGTCGTCAACGACCAAGTCATCATCGACGACCTGAAGACCATCAGCGGTGGACGACTCATCATCCCCGAC
>DAIOUZ010000003.1:23175-29018 GCA_036759285.1 Candidatus Limiplasma sp.
ATGCGGAGATGTCTGGCAAGCCACAGCCGCAGGCTAAACAACAGCCTCTGCAACAAGGCAAAAAGAAGAAAAAGAAAGTGCCAAACTTGAAGGCCAATATGAATAACCCGAACAATCCGGCGTATAAAAAGCGCATGCAAGAGTTGGGAAAGATGTAATAAATGATGAATGTTGAATGCTGAATGCTGAATGTCGCAATGCGACGCTGGGCTTTGCCCAATTCAGCATTCAGCATTCCTAATTCCGAATTAAAAAATGGCATCACTGAAGATAAAAGGCGGCTGCAAGCTGCAAGGCGAAATCATCCCGCAAGGCGCGAAAAACGAAGCCATGCAGATTCTCTGTGCCTGCCTGCTCACCGAAGAGAAAGTCACCATCCACAACCTTCCCGACATCTTGGACATCAACAACCTGATAGCCCTTTTGGAAGGCATGGGGGTGAGTGTAGAACGCACAACAAGGCACGACATTACACTACAAGCTAAAAGCATCAATTTCGATTATTTTGAAGGCTCTGATTACCAAAGCACCGCCTCGAAACTGCGCGGCAGCGTGATGATGACCGGCCCCATGCTGGCGCGCTTCGGCAAGGCCTACATGCCCAAGCCCGGTGGCGACAAAATCGGTCGCCGCAGGCTCGACACCCACGTCATCGGCCTCCAGAAACTCGGCGCCATCTTCGACTTCGACACCTATCAAGTCGAAGTGCAAAAAGGCGGACTAAAAGGCTGTTACATGCTTTTGGACGAAGCCTCCGTCACCGGCACGGCCAATATCGTGATGGCCGCAGTAATGGCAGAAGGCACAACCACCATCTTCAATGCTGCCTGTGAGCCTTATCTCGTGCAGCTCTGCACCATGCTCAACAACATGGGTGCTGACATTAAGGGTGTTGGGTCCAACCTTTTGACCATCAATGGTGTAAGCCGACTGCACGGCACGGAACACACACTGCTTGCCGACATGATTGAGGTGGGCAGCTTCATTGGAATGGCCGCCATGACGGGCAGCGAAATCACCATCAAGAACGCGGGCATACAGCAACTTGGCATCATTCCTGACGTTTTCCACCGATTGGGAATCCAAATGGATTTCCGTGGCGACGACATCTTCATCCCTGCCCAAGACCATTACGAGGTACAGACCTTTATGGATGGCAGCATCCTCACCGTGGCCGATGCACCTTGGCCAGGCTTCACGCCCGACTTGATAAGTATCGTCTTAGTGGTGGCCACGCAAGCCAAAGGCACCGTGCTCATCCACCAGAAAATGTTCGAGAGCCGTTTGTTCTTCGTCGATAAGCTCATCGACATGGGTGCCCAGATCATCCTCTGCGACCCGCACCGCGCCAACGTCATCGGCCTCGACCATAGCCATGCCCTGCGTGGCATTCGTATGGCTTCGCCCGACATCCGCGCTGGTGTCGCCCTGCTCATCGCCGCCCTCTCCGCCGACGGAGCCAGCATCATCGACAACAGCGACCAGATAGAAAGAGGTTATCAATACATCGACAAACGAGTGAACGCCCTCAGCCTCGACGGTCCCATCATCGAACGTCTTTAAGCTCTTCCCTATTTCATTCTGCCATTTTGTCAAAGTGTGTCCTTTGGCAAAGGATTTGATGTGCCTTAGCGCAAAACAGAAAATAATAGTAAAACACACATATCATGACAAAAAACGAAAACGTTAACAATCAAGACGATGCTTTGAAAGACACCGTCAATCCCGACATGGAGAACAAGCAAGAACCCGTTGACGAACAGCCCAAACAAGAGGAAACTCAAGAAGCCAACGAAACACCAAATGACAAGGTTTCAGACAAAAAGTCAAAGCGGTTCAAGATTCGTCATGCCCAGGAGAAGGCTTTGGAAGAAGAAAAAGCCAAGTATGCCGAGCTGAACGACAAGTTCCTGCGTCTGTTCTCGGAGTTCGACAACTTCCGCAAACGTACTGCAAAGGAAAAACTTGACCTGACCGTCACAGCATCGGAGAACGTCATCAAAGACATTCTGCCCGTGTTGGACGACTTCGAGCGCGCCTTGCAAAACATGGAGAAAAACGGTAACGAGGCCGACCTTCAAGGCGTTACCTTGATTTTCAACAAGTTGAAAGATACGTTGAAAAAGAAAGGATTGGAAGAAATTGAGGCAATGGGAGCCGATTTCAACACTGACGAGCATGAAGCCCTGACAATGATCCCTGCGCCTGAGGAGGACAAGAAGGGTAAGGTTTTGGATGTCATCCAGAAAGGTTACAAGCTGAATGGCAAAGTGATACGGTTCGCTAGAGTGGTTGTCGGGAATTAGACACGCTTCGCGTCATTGCGAGGCACGAAGCAATCTAGAAAATAAGCTTTAACCCTAGATTGCTTCGTCGTTCCTCCTCGCAATGACGCAAAGCGACGACAAGAATTCATGAAAAAGAAAGGAAAATAAGATAATGGCAGATAAACAAAAACGAGATTACTACGAGGTGTTGGGGGTCAACAAGAACTCCACACCTGACGAGATAAAGAGCGCCTACCGTAAGGCCGCCCTCAAATGGCACCCCGACAAATGGGTGAACGGCACTGATGCCGAGAAGAAGACCGCCGAGGAGAACTTCAAGGAAGCCTCGGAGGCCTATTCTGTGTTGAGCGATGCCAACAAGAAGGCGCGTTACGACCGTTACGGCTTCGCCGGCATGGACGGTGGTTCAGCCGGTGGCGGCGGCTTCAGCGGCTTCGGTGACTTCGACCTGAACGACATCCTGAACAGCGTGTTTGGCCGCGGCTTCGACTTTGGCGGTGGCTTCAGCGGCTTCAGTGGGTTCGGAGGCGGTGGTAGCCGTGGCGGCACTGTGAAGCAACGTGGCTCCAACCTCCGCGTGAAGGTGAAACTCAACCTGCAGGAGATTGCCCACGGCACGAAGAAGAAAATCAAAGTCAGCAAATATGTGGCTTGCTCACATTGCCATGGCAGTGGTTCGGAGGACGGCTCCACCGAGACCTGCCCTACCTGTCACGGTCGCGGCCAGGTGGTGCAAACCGTCAACAGCTTCTTCGGTCAGATGCAAACTGCATCGGTTTGTCCCACTTGCAATGGCACGGGTACCGTCATCAAGAAGAAATGCACGCACTGCGGCGGTGAGGGCATCGTGAAAGGCGATGAAGTCATTGAGATTGACATCCCTGCTGGCGTGGGAGAAGGTATGCAGCTCACCGTGCGCGGCAAAGGCAACGCTGGTCCGCACAACGGTGTCAGCGGCGACTTGCTCGTCCTCATCGAGGAAGAGGCCCATCCCGACTTCGAACGCGATGAAAGCACTTTGATTTACAACCTGTTCATCACCATTCCCGATGCCATCCTCGGCACACAGGCCGAAGTACCTACCATTGACGGCAAGGTGAGGGTGAAGATTGCCCCTGGCACACAGAGCGGCAAAGTGTTGCGACTGAGAGGCAAAGGCCTTCCTATCCTCAACGGCTACGGCAGTGGCGACATGCTCGTCAACGTGAACGTGTGGGTACCAAAGAAGGTCAACAAGAAAGAGGAAGAACTGCTGCAGCAACTTGCTCAATCGGAGAACTTCAAGCCTAACCCCACGGCTGAGGAGAAGAGCTTTTTCAGTAAGATAAAGGATTACTTTAACTAAATGCGGAATTATGAATGATGAATGCTGAATGGCGCAAAGCGTCACAAGATCCACATTCAGCATTCCGCATTCCGCATTCATAATTACCAATATGACAAAAATCACCGTCAACGAGGTCACAAAGAAATACGCTGACCACACCGCTTTAGACCGTATGTGCATTGATATTCCCGAGCATTGCATATACGGCCTTTTGGGTCCCAATGGTGCGGGCAAGACCACACTCATCCGCATCCTCAACCAAATCACTGCACCCGACTCAGGCGAAGTGCTCATCAACGGCGAAAAACTGAGCCAAAAGCACATCTCTCATATCGGTTACCTACCCGAGGAGCGCGGTCTATACAATAAGATGAAAGTCGGGGAACAAGCCATTTATCTGGCCGAACTGAAAGGCATCAAGAAAGCTGAGGCGCAGAAAAGGCTGAAGATGTGGTTCGACAAGTTTGAAATCAACGGCTGGTGGGACAAGAAGGTCGAAGAGCTCAGCAAGGGCATGCAGCAGAAGATTCAGTTCGTCACAACCATCATCCACGAGCCCGAAATCCTCATCTTCGACGAGCCTTTCAGCGGCTTCGACCCCATCAATGCAAGCCTTCTGAAGGAAGCCATCCTGGATTTGCGTGACAAAGGCGCGACCATCCTGCTCTCGACCCACAACATGACCTCCGTCGAAGAACTTTGCGACAGTATCACTTTAATTAATAAAGGTAGGAGCATCCTGCAAGGCAGAGTCGGCGACATCAAGCGGCAACACGACACACACCAGCGCGAAATCATCGTCCGCTGCGACGACACCCTCAAGGTGATGAAGATCGCCGACACCTATAATAATATAAAGGTGGAGCCGACCGACCAACCCGACGAGACCAAACTGACCCTTTTCAGCGAATCGCCTAATGACTTGCTCAACCAGCTGCTCCAAGTCGGGCAACTCGTCTCCTTCAAAGAGGTGCTGCCCTCGATGAACGACATCTTTATCCAAGAAGTGCAATCCCAAAACCAAGCCTCATGAACAAGATCGGACTCATCATCAAGCGTGAATACCTTACGCGCGTACGCAAACGCAGCTTCCTCATCATGACCTTCCTCGGTCCTATCCTGATGGCTGCTATTTATGTCATCCCCATCATGCTTGCCCTCAACTCGAGCACCGACCACCTGCGCGTGGCCGTCGTCGATGAGAGCCGTTGGTTTGAGAGCAGCTTCACCAGCAACGAGAAACACACTTTCGTGCCTATGCACGGTCAGCCCGTTAAGGAGATGGTAAAGACAGGCGTGTTCGACATGGCGCTCTATGTGCCTCCCACTCAACTCAACATCCCTTCAAACGCGATAGTTTACAGCCTCCGGCAAGTGCCCATGGAGATGGAGACTTATATCAGCAATGCGATGGAGAAAGAGATTGAGGATCAGAAGCTGATGGCCAAAGGCGTCGACCCTGAAATCGTCAGTGCGGTCAAGACCGATGTCAACCTCTCCGTCATGCGCATGGACGAGAAAGGCAACGAAAAAGAGACTTTTACGGAGGTGCAATTCACACTTGGTATCATTCTGGCCATGTTGGTCTATGCGTTCATCATCTTCTTCGGTGGCCAGGTGATGCAAGGCGTTTCCGAAGAAAAGACCAATCGTATCATCGAGGTCATCGTCAGCTCGGTGAAACCCTTCCAGCTGATGATGGGCAAGATCATCGGCGTGTCGTTGGTTGCCCTCACCCAATTTGTCCTTTGGATTGTGTTCACCCTCGTGCTCTACCTCGGTTTCTCGGCCTACTTAGGCCTCAGCAATCCCGAAATGCTGTCGCAAGGCACTGTGATGGCGCAGGAAATCACCTCCAACGACATCATGAGCAACGAAAACGTGCAGAACATCCTGCAAATCGTCCATTCCATCGACTTCGGCACCATCATCATAACCTTCCTCATCTTCTTCATCCTTGGTTACTTGCTGTATGCCACCCTCTTTGCCGCCATCGGCTCGTTGGTCGACAACAACACTGATTCCCAGCAGTTCACGTTGCCTGTCACCGTTCCTTTGCTCGTTGCCTTTCTCTCCACATTCTACATCCCCAACAACCCCGACAGCAGCCTTTCGGTATGGCTCTCCATGATACCCTTCACTTCCCCCCTCTCCATGATGGTCAGGATTCCGTTTGGCGTGCCCATTTGGCAAATCGTGCTCTCGGTGGTCATCTTGGCCGGCACCTT
>DAIOUZ010000003.1:29028-32524 GCA_036759285.1 Candidatus Limiplasma sp.
ATTCTTTTGGCTGGAACATTCGTCCTGATGACCTGGATAGCGGCAAAAATCTACCGCACAGGCATTTTGATGTATGGAAAAAAGCTTTCCTACAAGGAAATTTTCAAGTGGTTGAAATATAAATAGAAATATTTCGTATTTTTGCAGGCTCGTATTGGAGTAAAAGCACATATTTTGAAATTTAACAAATTAAAAGTCAAATAATTAAATCAGTTTTACAATGCAAAACAAAGGAGCAATCAGGACGATAGCCATTATCTTCGCGCTCATCTTTATCTACCAACTTTCCTTCACCGTGGTGACCAAACGTGTGGAAAAGAAGGCAGCAAAGGATGCCGAAGCAGAGGCTAGCAAACTTGCAGACATGAACGAATCGATGTACAACGTCATCAAGGATCAGAAAGAGACCTACTACCTCGATTCCGTCGGTAATGTGAACGTGTACAATCTCTTGTTCAAGAAGTACACTTACCGCGATGCAAAAGAAAGGGAAATCAACTTGGGTTTGGACTTGAAGGGTGGTATGAACGTCACCTTGGAAGTCTCAGTTAAGGACATTGTCAAGGCTTTGGCAGGCAATTCGCAAGACCCCACTTTCGTGAAAGCCATGGAATTGGCCACCGAAAGACAGGAGAAGAGCGAAGGCGATTTTGTCACGCTGTTTGGTGAAGCCTTTGAAGAAGTCGACCCCAACGCAAGACTTGCCTCTATCTTCCTGTATGAGTTCAAAGATAAAGGCATCACCGTCAACTCGACCAACAGCGAGGTGCTGAAGGTGTTGAGAAGCGAAAGCGAAGGTGCCATCAACCGTTCTTACCAGATCTTGAGAACCCGTATCGACCGTTTCGGTGTGGCTCAGCCCAACATCCAGAAGCTTGAAAACTCAGGCCGTATCCTTGTCGAACTGCCTGGTATCAAAGACCCGAAGCGTGTTCGTAAACTTCTCCAAGGCACTGCCCAACTTGAATTCTGGGAGACCTACAACTTCTCCGAACTGCAGCAGTACTTTGCTGAGGCCAACAACAAGCTGGCTGAAACGAGAAAAGCCAAGAATGCTCTGAACAACGAAGTAACCACTACTGAAACTGAACCCGTTGTCAACACTGAAGAAGGAACTGAGAACACCGAGATGGTCGTTGCCGACAGCACTGTCGCCGACAGCACCAACCTCCTCGATCAGTTGGCCAACAACCAAGAGGAGACCCTCTCGGAAGACGAGGAAATGAGCAAGTTCGAAGAGAACAATCCGTTGTTTGCCTACCTCCAGCCTTCCTATTATCAGAACGAAGCCGGTCAAGTGATGGCTGGTGAGACCGCTCGCGTGGGTATCGCCCAAGTGAAGGACACCGCTACCATCAACCAAATGCTTGCCGAGACGAGAAGCATCTTCCCGCGCAACCTCAAGTTCGCTTGGACTGTGAAGCCCGAAATCACGCAAGGCGAAATGCAGTTCCTCGAACTCGTTGCCCTGAAGATGTCGCGCGACAACAAGTGCGCCCTCGGCGGTGAAGTGATCACCGACGCCCGTCAGGACTACGGTCAAGGCAACCAAGTAGAAGTCACCATCCAGATGAACCCCGAAGGTGCCAAGGCATGGAAGCGCCTCACTGGTGAAAACATCGGAAAGCAAATCGCCATCGTTCTTGACGATTACGTTTACAGCTATCCCGTCGTTAACGGTGAAATCCCGAACGGCCGTTCGTCCATCTCTGGTGGCGGCATGACCATCGACGAGGCACAAGACTTGGCCAACATCCTGAAGGCTGGTAAGTTGCCCGCTCCTGCCCGTATCCTTGAAGAGCAGGTCGTTGGTCCTTCACTCGGTAAGGAAGCCGTGCAAAAAGGTATGTGGTCGATGGTGTTCGCCTTCATCCTCGTGCTGATCTACATGGTGTTCTTCTACAACAAATCCGGTATCGTGGCCGATATCGCTCTGTTGGTCAACGTGTTCTTCCTGTTTGGTATGCTGGCTTGCCTCGGCTCTGTGCTGACCTTGCCTGGTATCGCAGGTATCGTATTGACCTTGGGTATGGCCGTTGACTCGAACGTGATTATCTTCGAGCGTATCAAGGAAGAGATTAAGGCAGGTAAGGGTTTGAAGCTCGCCATTGCCGACGGTTACAAGAACGCTTACTCCGCCATCATCGACGGTAACGTCACCACCTTGATTACGGGTATCATCCTGATCATCTTGGGTACGGGTCCTGTCCACAGCTTCGCCGTCACCCTCTGCATCGGTATCCTCACTTCTCTGGCTACCTCCATCTTCATCTCACGTTTGATCTTCGAACGTATGCTTGCTAAGGACAGAGAAATCAGCTTCAGCACTGCTTGGACACGCAACTTCTTGCAAGACAAGCACTACGACTTCATTGGAATGCGTAAGACCTCCTTCATCATCTGCATCTGCTTCTTGGTGGTCAGCTTGGCTTCACTCGGTTTCCGCGGTCTGAATCTCGGTATCGACTTCAAGGGTGGTCGTAACTATGTCGTCCAATTCGACAATCCTAACATCAAGGTGGAACAAGTCCGCGAAGCCTTGTCGGATGTCACTTTCGATAAGAATGCCATCCATAGCGCCCTCGAGATGAGAGAAGGTCAAGATGTGGAAGATTGGTCAACGCCTGAAGTGAAGACCTATGGTACCAACGGTCAGGTGAAGATCACGACCAAGTTCTTGATCAAGAACGACAGCCCTGCCGTCGACAGTGTCATCCAAGTCATCCTTTACGATGGTTTGAAGGGTCTTTATAACAACGACTTGACCATGAGTCAATTCTCTTCGGAAGACGAGACCGTGGGCATCCTGAGTACGCAGAAAGTCGGTGCTACCATCGCCAGCGACGTTACGCGTAAGTCCATCTGGGCCATCATCGTGGCTTTGGCTCTGATGTTCTGCTACATCGCCATCCGATTCAAGAAGTGGCAGTATGGTGTGGCTTCTATCATGGCCTTGGCACAAGACACCATCATCGTGTTGGGTATGTACTCGTTGTTCTACAACGTGCTGCCCTTCACCATGGAAGTCGACCAAAGCTTCATCGCCGCCGTGCTGACCGTCATCGGTTACTCCATCAACGCTACGGTGGTTATCTTCGACCGTATCCGTGAGAATGTCAACCTGCACCCGAAGACCTCTCTGAAGGAGAACATGGTCAACGCTGTGAACAGCACATTGACCCGTTCGTTCAACACCTCAGGTTCGACCTTGGTCGTGTTGCTCGCCATCTTCATCTTCGGTGGCGACACCATCCGCGGCTTCATCTTCGCCCTGTTGGTCGGTGTGCTGGCTGGTACGTTCTCGTCAGTGTTCCTGTCCTCGCCTTTCGCCTACGTCTTGATGAAGGGCAACAAAAAAGACCAGGAAATTGAAGACAGTCCCAAGAAGAAATGATTAAACATCATAAATTAACCTTCTAAACTGCTTGCAAAGAATCCCGCTGGAAACGGCGGGATTTTTTTGTTTTTTTCTTTAAAGCAAACCAAAAAACCATAT
>DAIOUZ010000003.1:32534-35857 GCA_036759285.1 Candidatus Limiplasma sp.
AATACAGATTTGAGTAAATTTTGTATTTTATAAAAAACACTTCGACAACAGCAACCTGCTCTACACTTTCTCCGACACGCCGCCTGAAATCGGGACAGTGCGCGAGACCTTTTTCTGCAACCAACTCCACTCGGCGGAGCACCAAGTCGAATACGGAGGCATCAAGACAGGAGATTTCCGCATCGACCGCGACATCGTTGTGGAAGTGGGTGGCCCCGACAAGAGTTTCAAACAATTGCAAGGCGAAACGAATGCCTTCCTCGCCGTTGATGGCATCGACAGCGCCACGACGCGGCGAATTCCTCTTTGGGCTTTTGGATTTTTATATTAAATGTAATCCCGCTGGAAACGGCGGGATTTTTTTGTTTCCGCTTTTGTGCGTTTTCAAAAATATGATTACTTTTGCGGTTGTAAACACTTAAACTGCCATGCCAAATATCTATTCATACTTCGGAATCATTTTCAAGTTTTACTCAAATGACCATGAGCCGTTGCATGTTCATGCCATTTGCGGCGAATACGAAACTATATTTGACATAGTGTTTTCCCAAGGGAAGTTGTTGGAATTGAAACGCCGTAAAAAACGTGGAAAAGAACATTTGCCACCCGCCAAAATGGAATTGGCTGAAAAATTTGTTGAAGAATATGCGTTGCGTATTTCCGAGAAATGGTACCAGTTTTTTGTCTTGAAAGCTGATGTCACATGTGAAACCATCAACAAAAAAGTGAAATAACCATGTATAAGATTGTACAAGCTGAATATGCAGGCGACTACAAGGTATTGATTACCTTCGATGACGGACAGAAGAGACTGGCCGATTTCTATGGGTTTATTTCCAAGAGCCTGCATCCCTCAATACACAAATACATTGACAAAACGCTGTTCCAGCAGTTTGAGTTTGACAATTACGAAATCCATTGGGGAACGCAGTTTGATATTGACCCATACGATATCTATTATGGCGAGTTTGAGGCTAAAGATAGTCCTTATTTTGCTGATATAGAAGCCTCAAAATTACAATGTGAGCTGATGGAAGAAATCGAATGAAAAACCACCTAAAATTATACACCATGCTTGTGCTCCTGCTGATGGCAGGTGGAATGAATATGCAGGCACAAGAGTTTCAGCGGAGAGTCTCGTTGCGGGATCCTCTGTTTTTGGATACCACCTCTGCGGTTTTCCATGAGATTTATGATTTCTGGCAACAATATGAATATGCACAGTTTTTGGATTATGGGAGGATGAGTGACCCTCAATACAAACCAACGAATTACGGTTTTTGGGCCGATACTGAAACAGAAGACTATGGAAACCCCAATTCCATCATACAATGCAATTTGCTACCGTTTTATGCATACGAAGAGTATTTTATGGGGGTTACCAAACGCAACGACACCTTATATGAACTCCAAACAGCATTTTTTGACGACTTCCCAAGCCCAAAACAATTGTTGGGCATCTTTACCATTCCGCTGGTAAGGACAGCCGACGGATTCAAGTTGGTCAATAAGTTGACCATCAATAAACGCAGTTTCTGCAAGAAACAAATCGGGTGGATTACCTATTATTATCCATCGACTTATGCTTTTGATGAACAGGAGGCCCACGCTGCCGTTTCGAGACTTTCGTCATTCGCCGAAGAATTTGATGTTGATGGAATGGAACCTGTGGAGTATTATTTGTTTGAGAACAAGACGGAAATGTTCCATTACTTTGGGATAGACGGCAGTTGCTATGACTTCTATTCGGCAGAAACGGTTGTTCCATACGGAAACAGCAAAATAGGCAAGAACAAGATTTGCTACACAAAGGGCGGAGAAAGCAAGATTCATGAATTTATTCATTTGATACTTAAGAGCGTGTCGAATGGCCAACGGTTTTCAAGGTTTGAAGAAGGGGTATGCTGTTATTTTGGCGAACATGTCTTACAGTCCAAAGAGTGGCATTTTGACAAGCTGAAGTTGTTTTTGAATGACAATCCTCAAATCGACCTTTCCGTGGATTTGATTGAGGCTTATGTGGATGCCGATGGAAAGTACACGCATGATTCGGCCCAAAGTGTCATAAAGTATAAGAGACCATATAGTGATGTATATTCGAATTATGGCTATGACATCCAGATGGTGATTTGCGAGATGCTTTACAAAAAAGGCGGGATGGATTTGGTGAAGCGGATGTTGTTTGAAACGCCAAGTGACAAGGCTTTATATGATAGCCTTGATCGGTTGTTAAGTATCAAGCGGGAGCAAGTGAACCAAGCTATTAGAGGATATTTAGAGGAGACGTATTGAATTGGCTTGGACTATTTGTTCCTCACAGTGACACTAAGCGGAATAAAATTATAACGGAACAGGTTCTTTTATGCCCATTTTTCGTACTTTTGTCCGATAAAATAAAAACGCCCATTCTGCGTTTGCAACAAAGAGAAATTATGTCTATGAAAAGATACATCCTTATCCTCTTGTCGGCCTTGTTCATTTTCATGAGCACCGACCTTTATGCGCAAAAAAGAAACCCAGCCAAAAACGCCGACCTGGCCTTTGGCCGCAAGCAGTACACCGAGGCTGCCGATCGCTACAAGAAAGCCTACCGCAGGGTGCGCCGCAACAAAGACGAGCGCGACCGCATCAGTTTCCAGATGGCGGAATGCTATCGCCTCATTGGCCTTACTAAGCGTGCAGAGCCTTTCTACAAGCGCCTGCTGAAGACCGAATATCCTAACACCCATCCCGAGGTCTATCTCTATCTGGCTGAGACCTACAAGATGAACCAGAAATACAAGGATGCCATCGAAATGTATGAGACCTACGCCCAAAAGGTGCCCGACGACCCGCGAGGTCCATTGGGCGCGGAGACTACGCGGCAAATCGAAGAATGGATGGAGAACCCGTCGAAATACCAACTCACTGAACTGAAAAAGGTGAATTCGACCAGAGACTCCGACTTTGGCGCCTGCTGGACGAACAACAACTACAACGAAATCATCTTCACCTCCAACCGCGATGCCGCCACAGGCAAGGAAAAAGACGGTATTACGGGACAGGATTTTGCCGACTTCTTTACCTCCAAGCAAGACCGCAAGGGCGACTGGAGCACACCCGTGCTTGCCGACGAAGGCGAGAACATCAACACCGAGGCCAGCGAAGGCACGCCTTTCATGAACTCGAAATACACGAAACTCTATTTCACCCGCTGTCAGAACGGTGCGCACCGTAAGAACGGCTGTCAAATCATGGTCGCCGGAAGGAGTGGCGGCTCTTTCTCTGAGGCCCGTCCCGTGGAGATTGCCGGTGTCGACACGCTGGATATTGTCGGACACCCC
>DAIOUZ010000004.1:0-729 GCA_036759285.1 Candidatus Limiplasma sp.
GTGTATGAAGCCACCTACACCGACGAGGTGTTCTCCGAAATCCATTTCACCTATTGCGTCGTCGCCAATTATCAGGACGGCAGTTCCTTCCCGGAATGCATCGACGTGAAGGCTGAATTGAGCATCGACGAAAATGCCACCGAATTCGTCATCTATCCTAACCCCACCAACGACATCCTCTATGTCAATGGCGGCAATGCCGAGTACAGCTATGTGATGTACAATGGCATGGGTCAGGTGGTGGCTAGCGGCAATGCTCAAGGCACTGAGCAAATCAATGTCAATGGCATGACCCAGGGCGTGTACTTCCTCCGCCTCACTTCCGGCACGCAAGTGCGCGTTGAGAAGGTTGTGGTGAAGTAAGTCACACGATTCTTACCAACGCAAAGGCGACCTCAATTGATGGGGTCGCCTTTCGTTTTGTCCGTAAGAAAGTAAAATCTGTTTTACTAGCAAATCATTATCACCATTCGTGATAAATCCCCTCGCCTTCAATCACTGAGATAGCGCTAAACCAACCAATAGCATCACAGTTGGAAAGGATATTGGAAAACATTGCAGGGAACGCTCCCATAACAGGATTAACACCAATGGCTAATTTTTGGTTCACCAGATAATACATATAATCTTTGGGAATGCTGTACATTTTCACTTGCACGGTGTCGCCCTCGTGCAAATAGGCCTTGTTCATAATGCCAACAGGTATCTCGATGTTGTCTTTCAACATCT
>DAIOUZ010000004.1:739-6139 GCA_036759285.1 Candidatus Limiplasma sp.
TCTCAGGGCCATTAAAATAATAACCCGCATATCCCTTCATTGGGAATAACTGGAAAAGTTCGGATGGCCTGTTCTTGAAACGAGAACCGTTCAGATAAAGTCTGACATTATAAATAATTGACGAGTCAGAAAGGGTCTGGAAATAAGGACATATACAAACCGCGGCATTGTCGTCGACTAAAGGAATGTTATTCTCATCACGTTTGGGCAGCAACCCGATAGAATCAATACACCTGGCATTATTTGACATTTTCACCTCGGCCGACATGTGAATAGGCATCGAAATCCAAGTGTTTTCTTCAACATTGATTTGCAAATGATAACGGCGGTTCTTCACCCCTGCTACAGGATTCGTCAAATAGTGTCCTGGATTGTCTTCCTGCTCATAATAATAAATCGTATCCCCTCCCCCGACTATGTATACCTCTGCATTGGGTATCATCTCTCGCTCATGAGAATACAATTCCGATGTATAACTCAATATAATCTCATGCTGCTTGAATTCATCCGTGATAGACCCGTCAACGACAGGTACTTTCTTACCATAAGGCGGTTCTATCTCTATTTCTTCTGTACATGCAGCAAGGAAAAGCAAAAGCAAGCAGCCTAACAGCCAATTATATATTTTCATCACTTTCATTGGACTTAATATTCATGCAAAAATACCAACTATTTTAAAATACTCAAAACATCGTCACAATTCATCCTTGAATATGGTTTCAACTGAAACCACTGAAGACGTCATAAACCAACCCACACCTATTCCTTCGGGTTGGATATTGGTAGACACATTCGACGGCGCGCCCATCATAGGATTGCTGCCCATCGACATCAGCAAGCTATAGTAATAATACACATACTCCGTAGGGATACTGCACAAATCGAGACGGATCAGGTCGCCATCTTTCAAATCACGCTTTCTGAATGCATACACAGGGATTTCCTTATTGGCAGCCTGCATCTCAGGGCCATTGATATAGTAACCTGCATACCCTCCAACAGGAATCATGGAACGTTGTGTCAGCGTATCGGTCAACAACGTATCATTCTTGTAAATCGACGGAGCGTAAATGATATTGGGATCGGGAAGGCTTTGGAAATAGGGATAGACCCACTCGATCGTATCAAACAAAAAAGTGGACGGCATGGTATCATTAGCTCCATTATATGGCTTAACAATGAGGCTGTCGATCACTTCCACATTGTCGGGCAACAGGCTCTCGGCAAAAAGGTGCACCACCTCACCATCGGGCTCCAGCACATCGACACACAATCGATACAATGTGTTTTTCTTTCCAGCAACTGGTTCCGTAAAATAATGCCCTTCCTGTTCCGCATCCTCATGATAATACATCGTGTCCACTCCATCCGTAACATACACTGTAGCACCACGAATAAAACGAATATCGTCCTTGTTGTAGAAATCAGCGGTGTAACTCAAAATAGCCTCATGACGCTTCAACTCATTGGAGAAAGAGGCCTCCACACCAATCATCGGATCACCCTCTTCCAAATCGATGATGATATCCTCCGTGCAGGATGCTAAAAGCATCCCGTAGGCCACAAAAACCAACAATATTTTATTCCACTTCACAGCACTTAGAATTTGAAGTTATAGGAAATGGATGGAACAGCGGAGAACAAATACATGTTTTTGGTCACCATGCCACCTTCTTTGTCTTGGTCGAAAGTGATAGCCCAAGTGTTGTGGCGGCAATAGGCATTATAAACCGACACGTTAATCTCGCTTTGCCACCTCCTGTTATCAAGTTTCCCCAACTTATAGGTAAATGACAAATCCAGACGATGGTAGTCAGGATAGCGGCTCTGATTGCGTTTGCCGTTATAAACGGCGTAGGTAACTCCACCGATAGTGTATTGTCCGTAAGGATAGGTGACAGGTTTGCCGGTACTGTAAATCCAATTGGCCGCGGCACTGATACGAGGTGTAAAGTCGTAATTGGCGACAAGGACAATATTGTGAGGTCTGTCGTAAGGCGATCTATATTCATGGCCCATATCGATTGAACCTATACTTCTGAACGAACGGGAATAAGTGTAGGATATCCACCCCGTAAACTTGCCGACGTTTTTCCTCACAAGCAGCTCAGCGCCATAGGCAAGGCCTTTACCCACACGCAGTTCACCATCAATCAACAGGTAGCCGTAGGTAATGGCATTGTCCTTGAAATCAATGACATCCTTCAAGTTTTTGTAATACACCTCAAAAGAAGTCTCAATCGCATCATTCTTGAAATTACGGAAATAACCTAATGCAAATTGGTCACACTTTTGAGGCTTCACATTAGGGCTG
This sequence comes from Candidatus Limiplasma sp., assembly GCA_036759285.1. Taxonomy (GTDB): domain Bacteria; phylum Bacteroidota; class Bacteroidia; order Bacteroidales; family F082; genus Limimorpha. Next base: position 3,054 of record DAIOUZ010000004.1, read on the forward strand.
GTGGGGAACCAAACATCGAAAGGCAAGCCACCTGTCGCCGATGACGAAACCTGCGCATACTGCACCGTGCGCGAATAAGATGCCTTAATGGATGATTTCTCATCTATTCGGTACATCGCAGCTACACGAGGCTCAGGGTTAATCTCTGTATGGAATATCTCTCCCTTCCCATAATGAATGGTATCGGTGACATAATGGAATGCTTTATCCATAACAAAAAAGTCTTCCGCACCAATGTTTTGGAAACAAGACAATCGCATTCCTAAACGGAGCGAGAACCGCGGTGAAGGAGTGTAGTCATGAGAGAAATACAAGGCATGTTCCAATGCCTTTCGGGTAACCGACTCGGTTTGATCAATTTGCAGGTACTGCGCCAAAGCACCACCCTTGTCATCAATCTCGCCTTGCTTATAGGATTGGAAACTTGTAGTCAAACCCCACCTGGAAACGTGCTTGTCATTCCACAACATGGCAAAGTCATACATCAAACTGACCGCATCGGTACCTGCCTTGATGTTGAAATCGTAAGGATCATATTTCAGCCCAATCGAGTACTTGTATCTTGACCCAATGAGTGACAAGTTGGAGGTCAGTCTGTCAGAGAAGATATGATTCCAACGGATTGTAGCACTGCTATTTCCATAACCCAGCCTTATCATCTCCTGCATGGAAAACTTGTCGTTGCCATGATATGCCGACACAAACAGACGGTTGTTCTTATTGAACTTATGCGTCACCTTGGCATTCAAATCATAGAAATAGATGCTGGATTTATTCAGGTCTTCTCCCATGAACGGAAGGAGGAGGCCAGCGTATGTAGAACGGCCTGCCACCATCACCGAGGTCTTTTGTTCGTTAAGCGGAGTCTCAAGCATCAAACGGCTCGTCACCAATCCAATACCCCCTTGAAGGGTAAGTTCCTTCGGCATTTCATCCTTCACCGTAATGTCAAGAACCGACGAAAGACGACCTCCGAAATTGGCAGGGATATCGCCTTTATAGAGTGTGGCATCCTTCACCACATCGTTGTTGAATACGGAGAAGAAGCCGAGAAAATGGGAGGCATTGTAGATAGGAGCGCCATCCAAAAGAATGAGGTTGTGGTCGGTGGAACCACCGCGCACGCTGAAGCCAGAAGAGCCTTCCGAAGCTGACTGCACACCTGGCAGCAGCTGTATCGACTTGATGACGTCAACTTCGCCCATAAAGGCAGGAATCTTCTTAATGGTAATCATATCCAACGTCTGCACACTCATAGCCATGACGGAGACATTACGGTCCTTGCGCTCACCCGTAACCTCCACCTCAGAAAGTCGTTCCGATTCCGGATGCAGTTTCAGATTCAAAGTAAGCGGCTTGATTCCCACGCTAACTTTTTTCTCTATAGTCTTATAACCCACATACGAAATCCGCAGCGTATGTTCACCCAAGGGCAATTCCAACTCATAATGGCCTTTCTCGTCGGTAGTTGTTCCCGCCTGCAATTTCTCCTCATAAATGGAAACGCCAATCAAGGTCTCGTTTGTCTCGGCATCCTTGATAATGCCTGTAACATGGCCTTTCTGCTGCGCAAAAGTACTGAATGTCAGCAAGAAAAGGCACATCAATGATAAAATAAGCTTTCGATGCATTTTCATCCGATAAAATTTGTGCAAAGATACAAAACATTGGGGATTCGATACTTGGATTTTCAAGTAAACTAAACAAAAGTTCCGCATTTTTTTGATTATTGTCTGGGTTTATACCCTAACCGATCCATTTTTTCCACCTCCAACGATGGCTGCCCAAATTCTTCCGTCACCTTGCCCAAAAGCAGATAGATGCCATCACCTTGGAAAGGATAATTCTTAAAAACTTGCGGGAAAAGCACCGTGTCGAAGGCCTCGCCTGTAGCATCAATGAAAGTGGCAAGCGCCATTGGGTCGCCTTTGCAGGTGCGAAAGTTCTTCACTGTCACTAATTTGCCGAGCATCCGATAGCGTTGTCCTACAAAGTTCAACATTTGGCAAGCCATCAGTTCGCCTCGAAAATTGGTTTTGAGCAGGTCGAACCAAGTGAGGGAGACGGGGAATCCATAAAGTTCCATCTCGTCGTAAGCATTCTGCAAGGCATTGGTCTTGAAATCGGGGAATTCAAAATGCTGGTTTTCAAGTTGGAATAGCGTTTCAGGCTGTTCTTTTTTGGCTTGACTTTTGTTCAAATGCGCCTGCCACAGCAATTCGGCTTTGGGCTTTCGCGTAAAATCGAACGCGCCGCCACGAATGAGCAAAGCGAGTTGTTCGATTTTGAAAGGCACTCGGGCGACAAAGTCTTCGAGGCTCGTAAAAGGTCCACGCGCCGCACGTTCGGCAAGGAAACGTTCAACGAATTGTTGCTCAAGACCTTGTAAATGCACAAAACCCATGAAAATCGTCCGACCATTCAAGGTGGTGAGATAATCGCTGCGGTTGACGCAAGGCAGATGAATCTTCGCACCCATGCGTCGCGCCTCGTTGAAATAGAACCAAGTTTGATAGAATCCGCCGAAATTGTTAATTACAGCCACCTGAAATTCAAGCGGATAATGGCTTTTGAGATAGAGGCTTTGGTAACTCTCCACCGCGTAGGAAGCCGAATGTGCCTTGGAAAAAGAATAGCCCGAAAACGACTCAATTTGCCGCCAAAGTTCGCGCACCAAATCATCGGGATAGCCCTTGGCCTTGCAGTTGTCGAAGAAACGTTTTGTAACCTGCTCAAATTCAAATTTGTCGCGCATCTTGTGACCCATCATGCGGCGCAGCACATCGGCCTCGGCCAAGTCCAAACCTGCAAAATAATGTCCCACCTTGAGCACATCCTCTTGGTAAATCATCACGCCGTAAGTCTCGGCCAAAAGTTCTTTCAAGATGGGATGCTTATAATCCACAGTATCAGGATGATGGAAACGATTGACATACTCGCGCATCATCCCCGAATGGGCCACACCTGGCCGGATGATGGAACTGGCCGCCACCAAGGTCTTGTAGTCGGAGCAACGCAACTTGCGTAGCAGACCGCGCATCCCCGGACTCTCGATGTAGAAACAGCCGCAAGTCTCAGCTTTGAGC
>DAIOUZ010000004.1:6149-6562 GCA_036759285.1 Candidatus Limiplasma sp.
CCACTCGGGCGGGAGGCCTTGTCCGCCCCTACGTGCATTCTCTTGCGCTCCTTGCTAGTGGAACACGGCTGTCGGCTGCGTTCCACCATTTCCACCGCCTCGCGGATGTGGGCAATGCCGCGCTGACTCAAAATGTCGATTTTCTCAAAACCCAGTTTTTCAGCGGAATACATGTCGTATTGCGTGGTCGGGAAGCCTTTGGGAGGCAGGTCGAGGGCAGCGAAGTTGGTGATGGGCTCTTCCGTAATCAACACGCCGCCGGCATGGATGGAGCGTTGGCGCGGGAAGTCGCGGATGCGCTCGGCGATGGCGAGGATGTTGCGCCCGATTTCGCTTTGTTGTGCAAAAGCCGCTGGATTGCGCTCCATCTGGTCGATTTCGCCTTTGGGCAGACCGAACACCTTGCCCAACTC
>DAIOUZ010000004.1:6668-6942 GCA_036759285.1 Candidatus Limiplasma sp.
AAATGGAACTCTCCTGAAAAGTGACCGTCGCGCCGAGCAAAGCCACATGGTCAGTGCCGTATTTGTCAAAAATGTACTGGATGACCTTGTCCCTGTCGCGCCACGAGAAATCGAGGTCGAAGTCGGGCGGACTGCTGCGCATGGGATTAAGGAAACGCTCAAAATATAAGTCCAATTCAATCGGATCCACATCGGTGATTTTCAGGTGATCCATATACAATCCCACCTCATCCAGGGCAAGGTGATTTGAAACCCATTCAAAGCATTTTCCGGC
>DAIOUZ010000004.1:6952-9231 GCA_036759285.1 Candidatus Limiplasma sp.
GAACTTCTATTTCGAGGGACGCAAGGAGAAAAGCCAGAAAGCCAGACATGGACGCTCAAAGGAGAAGCGAAGCGACTGCAAACTGCTCGTTCTTGCATTGTGCATCAATGCAGAAGGTTTTATCCGCTACTCCTCCATCCTTGCAGGCAACACCTCTGACCCCGATTCGCTGCCCGACATGATAGAAACCCTGCTTGATGGCAAACTTCACTATGTCCCAAGCGATGAGGAAATAGGCGCAAAAGCCCATCCTTTCGATGATATCCAACTCCTTCTCGATGCGGCGGTAGGCGTTTTTGTCGTGCAGGCCGTAGCGGTATGCCATACCGTCGAAAGCCAGTTTGCGCAGCAGTTCGCGATCGTCATAAACATTGCCCGTGTAGGTGCGCTTGTTTTTCACGCTGTTGTCCAAGTTGATTTCGCATTCGTCCAAAATACGCTCCGTATTTTCAATGAGTTGTGGATAAAGCGCAAAGGTAGTTTTCAGCCTTTCGGGAGGCAGCAGTATCTCATCAGGCGCGGCACAAGCAGCAGGATCAAGGCGCGAAATCAGCACGTTTTCATCGATGGCGCGCATACATTGGTGCAACTGGAAATCGTCGGCTTCGGCAAAGGTCACGGGCTGCATGGCGACCAACTTCTGAAAGGATTCGCAGTTGTACAATTTGGTCAGCTGGGAGAAACGCACGCCAAGAAACTCATTTTCTTTCAACGAGTTCAATTTCCGCTTCCCGAAGGGATAAATTACGAAAACCTGTTCCCAATCGGGTGCTGTTTCGGGTTAAGGCAGTTTGCTCTTATTATGGTCGGTCAGGAAATGGTTCAGTTCGGCGAAACCCGCGTTGTTTTTGGCCAAGGCCACATATAGCAGTTCGTTGCCGTTGCAAAACTCCACGCCGAGCACGGGCCGCACGCCTTTTCTGCCGCATTCCACCACAAAATCGGCGGCACCCATCGTCGTGTTGATGTCGGTCAAAAGCAAGACAGTATAGCCGAGCGTGGCGGCTTTTGTGACCAAGTCCGCAATCGGCATCGTGCCGTAGCACAGGCTGTTATATGAATGGACGTTGAGTAGCAATTCAGTTATTCAGTTATTTAGTTATTCAGTTGCCCATGGCTGATGGCCTATAGCCTATGGCTCGCTTCACCCAAATGGTGAAATCGTAACCTTTGGGTGTAGCGGGCCATAGGCCATCAGCTATAGGCCATAGTTCATCATCCCGCCGCCCGATGAATAATATCTTCCCCAAAGCGCATTTTGATCTTGTCCAAGGCAGTATATAATTGCGTCAGTTCAGCGTTATCATCAAACAACGCCAGTTGCGGCATCCCGCTGACTAGTTCGCTGAAACGCACCCCGACCAGCCGAATCATCATCCGTCGGTTGTAGAGTCGGTCGAAGATGCCGTTGACGGTCTGCCGCAGCACGTGATCGAAGGCCGTGTAAGGGATGCGCTGCTGCATGTCGTGCGTGTCGAAGTTCGAGTAGCGGATTTTCACCGTCACGCAGCCCGCCAGTTTGTGTTGCGAGCGAAGGTCGAAGCCGAGGCTTTCCACCATGCGCGCCAGGCATTGCCGTATAGCCGCCACATCGATGGTGTCCTGCTCAAAGGTCCGTTCCTTGCTGATGGATTTCCGCTCCTGATAGGGACAAACCGGTGTGCTGTCGTGGCCGTTGGCCTTCTTCCAGATGTCAAGGCCATGCTTGCCCATGGCGCGTTCCATCGCCAAGGGCGGTAGTCGGCGCAAGGTGCCGATTTTCTCCACACCCATCGAACGGAGCAGCGAGTAGGTTTTCTCGCCCACCATCGGGATTTTCTGCACCGACAGAGGGTCAAGGAAGCTATTAATATAAGGTATGGGCACCTCCAACTCGCCATTGGGCTTGGCCTGTCCCGTGGCAATCTTCGCCACCGTTTTGTTTTCAGAGAGTCCGAACGAAATCGGCAACCCCGTTTCCTTAATGATCTTCTGCCGCAGTTCGTGCGACCACAACTGGCAGTCGTGGAAGCGGTCCATACCCGTCAGGTCGAGGTAATGCTCGTCGATGGACATTTTCTCATACACGGGCGCGCAGTCGGCGATGATGTCGGTCACCAAGCGCGAATAACGGCTGTAGAGTTCCATGTCGCCACGGATGAACACGGCTTGGGCACATAACTGCCGTGCCATCCGCATGGGCATGGCCTTTGCCTCACCCGACATCATCTCTATTTATAATAAGGTGAAATACCCCTACAACGTCAACCTGCTGACGCAGCGTCAAGCAATGGAGGCGC
>DAIOUZ010000004.1:9241-9881 GCA_036759285.1 Candidatus Limiplasma sp.
GTCGCCACGGATGAACACCGCTTGGGCGCAGAGTTGTCGTGCCATCCGCATCGGCATGGCCGAGTGTACACCGAACTTTCTTGCCTCGTAGCTACAAGTGGACACCACGCCACGGTCCGACATGCCACCTACGATGACAGGCTTGCCCTCCAGGGAAGGGTTCACTAGCCGTTCCACCGACACGAAAAAAGTGTCCAAATCCAAGTGCAAAATCGTCCTTTCCATAAAATTTCCTCCTTTTTTTCGCCTAAAATGCTTGCATGTTCCAAAAAAGTTGTACTTTTGACGAGTTTTTAATCAAAATTTTCGCCGTAAATCTAATCATTTTGTTTGAAATATGGTAAGAGATAACCGAAAGAATTTTTCCAGAAAGACATAAAAACTTGAATATTAAATGTATAAAAACTACAGATTACACAGATTCAACGGATTGTCAACGCAAAATTTTGAGGACGCTAGCATCCAATTAGTACAGATTCCTACCGGTATCAAGCCATCTGTATCAATTGGATGCTTGCATCCCCTTAATTTTCGGAATCAATTCTGTACAATCTGTCAAATCTGTAGTTAAACAAAATCCTAATCCATGTACTTCAATTCGAACATAAAATTTTTGCGCAAACACCGCCATCACACGCAG
>DAIOUZ010000004.1:9891-20123 GCA_036759285.1 Candidatus Limiplasma sp.
GCGACCAGGAGTCCATCGACTGCTGCGACCAATTTGGCATCAGCATGGTCTTCACCGGCTACCGCCACTTTAAACATTGAATTCTAACTTCTTACTTCTAAATTCTAAATTCTCATGTTTTTCAGCTCCAACATCAAATTCTTACGCAAGCACCGCGGCCGCACCCAAGACGATGTAGCCTTTGCCCTGCAAATGAAGCGCTCCACGCTGAGCGGCTATGAAAATGGAGTCTCCGAGCCCAACCTTGAGGCCTTGGTCGCTTTCTCCAAGTATTTCGGCATCGCCATTGACACTTTGGTGAAGGTCGATTTGAGCGGCATCAGTCCGAGCCAACTTTTGCAACTCGAGCGCGGCTACGACGTGCACCTGAAAGGCAGCAACCTGCGTGTGTTGGCCACCACCGTCAACAACGACAACGACGAGAACATCGAACTCGTGACCGAGAAGGCCAAGGCGGGCTATGCCACGGGCTTCGCCGATCCGGAATACATCAAGGTGCTACCGACCTTCACCATGCCCTTCCTCTCGCGCGACCGCAAGTACCGCACTTTCCAAATCAGTGGCGACTCAATGCTGCCCATCCCCGACGGTTCCTATGTGACTGGCGAATACGTCGTCGACTGGACCTATATCCGCAGCGGCCAGCCTTACATCGTCCTCACGCAGGACGACGGCATCGTCTTCAAGATTGTAGAGAACAAAATTGAGCAAGAAGGCAAACTCAAAATGAGTTCGCTCAATCCGCTCTATCAGCCTTACGACTTGCCCGCCGCCGACATTAAAGAGGTGTGGAAATTCGTGCATTACATCAGCGCGGAGATGCCCGAGCAGCGCGAGAACCGCTTCCGCGAGGAGCAACTCATCCAAACCGTGCAGGAACTGAAAAGGCAGGTGGAGGAGATACAGTTGAAGTTGAATATTTAAATCCTTTATTTGCGGCAATTACTTACTTTTGCAGAAAATTTTCCTTCCATGAAATCCAAACTTCTTTTCATCCTTTGCTTCCTCACGCTGAGCACCTTCGCACAAAACGTACACATCCTCCCCACTCCACAGCAAGTCAAAACCGCTGAAGGCCAGTTCGTTTGGGACGAAAACGTCATCCTAACCTACGATGCTTCTGACGCTGAAATCAGCCAGATTGTGACCATGTTCCGCAACGACTTGGACCAAATCAGCGGCAAGAAAGTACAGTTTGCGCGTGGTGTCATCAAAGGCAACCAGTTCATCGAACTCGTCAAGACTGACAAACTCGGCGTGAATGAAAACGCGGACCAAGCCTATAAACTGACGGTCAACCGCAACTTCATCCGCATGGAGGCCACTACTGCCGCGGGACTCTTCTATGCCTCCCAGAGTTTAAAACAACTCTATCGATACTCCTTCCTTAGCAACAAAGGTGAAATCTCCATCCCCTGCATGACCATCACCGACTGGCCCAATTTCAAGATTCGCGCCTGGCAAGACGATATCAGCCGAGGCCCCATCGTCAAGATGGAATATCTGAAACGCCTCATCCCGCAAATGGCTGAGTGCAAACTCAATGCATTCTCGCTCTACACCGAACACACCTTCAAAACCAAATGCCACCCCGACATCGCGCCTACCGATGCCTTCACCGCCGAAGAAATCAAGGAACTTGAGGACTTTTGCAGACCTTATCACATCCAAATCATTGGCAATCAGCAGTGTTTTGGACATTTCGAGGAAATCTTGTGCAACCCCTTCTACAGCGACCTCGCCGACACGAAATGGAACCTCAATCCTGCAAAAAAGGAAACCTATAAGTTTCTGGAAGACCACCTCCGCGAAGTCGCAAGAGCCTATAAATCACCATATTTCAACATTAACTGCGACGAAACTGAAAGCCTCGGCCAAGGTTATGCCAAAGCGTATGTGGATTCGGTAGGCCAAACGACAGCTTATTACCAACACATCAACCGCGTTAATCGCATGCTCCGCCCCTACCGCAAGCGCGTGTTGATGTGGGGCGACATCGCTGACAAACATCCAGAAATCCTTGACAACCTAGATAAAGAAATCTTCCTCATCGCCTGGAGTTACGTGGGCATCGACAGTTTCGACGACTTTCTGCAACCCTACGTTAAGTCTGGCCGCAACTACTTTGTGGCTCCTGGAGTAAGCCTTTCAGAAAGGGTTTGGCCTAAACATTATGAGTTTAAGTCGAACATCACCAACTTATGCCGTGATGGTTACAAAAATGGTGCATTAGGCGTTATCAACACCTGCTGGGACGACTTCGGAGAGTCGTTGACCAATTGCGCATTATACGGTCTTGCCTTGGGCGCGGAAACCAGCTGGAATCCTACCACAACACAGGAGCGCAACACCGAAGCCAACTTCACTATGCATTTCCTAGAGAGCCTCTCCGATGAAATATGCCAGCATCTCGACGCAATTTCTGAATGGACGAAAATTGACGGCATCGGCAAGTTTACGGCTATGGAAGAACCCATGACACCTTTTTATCCTGCCCTTGTCAGCGACTCCATCAAGGCTTTGAACCAAAAGGCGTCGATATCGCTATCCGTATTGGAGAAGTCCCTAATCAACGACAAACAACACGTAAAGCGCAATGCCAACCTTTTTGACAATGCCATTTATGCTGCACATCGGATGCAATGGTGCGCCGACCGCAACATCACCCGCTGCCAGTTGTATCGCACTTACAACGACCCCACCGAAGCCAACATTGCCGAAAGCAAAAGGATGTTGTCAGATCTCATTGCCTCGCTCCACGACCTGAAAAACGAATACGTCCAAGTGTGGAACTTCGAAAGTCGCCCATATTGGTTGGATGTCAACATGAAGAAATACGACGACATCGCCAAGGAATTGCAGCAACTTGAGTATATGCCGTTCATAGAGCCCACAACCAATGAAAACGGCGATGCCGCTGTTGCGTTGAAGACCATTTTCAACGACAAGAATATCCACTACACCGTTGACGGAAAGGAAGTTACAGCCAACGATTCCATCATTCGTAATCCCATTGTTTTGGAGCGGCCCTGCCTCGTCAAGGTGGCTTGTTTCGATGCGATAGGCAAAGCCGTTCGCACCGAGCGGTATTTCTGCTATCACAAAGGCATGGGAAAACTGAAGCAACTGAACAGCCCGGCAGGCAACTACCGCCCCGAATATTCGGGCGGTGGCGACGGTGCTCTTCTTGACGGCAGCCTCGGTAGCAATGACTATCAAGACGGCCATTGGCAAGGCTTCTACGGCACCGATGCCGACCTTGAGCTGGACTTTGGAAAATACCAAAAAGTCAACGCGCTGAATATCGGCTTCTTGGTAAATGCCCATGACTGGATTTTGCGTCCTGACGTGGTGGAAGTCTACACTTCCAACGACGGCAAGAACTACAGACTCTTCAAGACCTTTAACCTCGCCACTGAGGTCGCGCTGACAGGGAATCACACTTTCCGTGAACGTTTTGAGACCGGAAGTTTTTCAACGCGTTACCTCCGCATCGTGGTGAAGAACCCAGGCAAACTGCCAGAGGGTTTACCTGGAGCGGGATATGACTCTTGGATTTTTATGGATGAGGTGATGGTGGAGTGATTAGTCACTGCTCCGTCCGGCTGTAATTCAATCCCACTTGATAGGAAAGCGGCGCGACTTCTTCACTGGCCAGTTCCACTTGCAAGACACAGTTTTCCTTAATCAAGCTCCTAAACGACAACGTTTCAGTGCGTTTCTCGCCTTCTTTCATGTCGTCAAGTGAGAAGAATTCTTCTGCCAATATGCGGGCCTTCTTGCCCTTCTCAATGACCAGCACATGCGCTTGAAGCTCCGTCACTTTGCCAGGCCCCAAATTGTGCAAATCAAGCTCCAAATCACAAACGGCCTTATGGAAAACAAGGGTCGGCTGCGATTCGAACCGAACGCCTTCGATGAGCAGACTTGGATTGTCGTCAACTGGAACAGCTTCCATTTCAGCATCGTGATAATCCTCGGGAATCTGCCCCATCTGCCAGCCTTCCATGGTCGTCTCCAAATAGTAATACTTTTTCTCGCGGAAAAGCAGATACCGCTCCGCCTCCACTCCATCACAATGCACACCTAGCGCCATGTGTTCAGGCAAGATTAACAAGACGAAATCCACATCCATCTCATAGAGCAATGCGGCCAACAAAGCCACCTTGTCCTCACAATCGCCACAGCCATCCACCAAGGTCTCAATGGGATAACGAAGGTATTCATCCGTATTCTTTGAAGCGGAATCGTAGACGTATGGCAAGGACTGTACAAAAGTCAACGCCAAATGGATGCTTTCCACCTCCGAAGCGGAATGAATACTAAACTCATTTGCCAAGGCTTGCATCACAGAGCGATCGTGTTCTGAGAGCATGAAACTATAGTAATGAGGCGGTATCTCCCCTCCATTGAACCGATAACGATAGGCCAAATGCTCGCGCTCGTTTTGGTAATAATCGTACAATCCTGAACTAATATTCAGTGTAACAGAGCATTCTTTCCCCTGATACAACCAGGTATGCTCCACCTCATAATACCCGTCCTGCTCCACCACGTGATGTGCCGATACGGAGAAGCCGGTGAAGGCCAATAATATTATAAGGTATAAACGATTGCGCATGGGAAAGGCTCTTTTCCCATGTTAACGCAAAAAGTGTGCTAAAATTGTGAATGGTTTGTAGGGCTGTCATATCATGGCAGCCGCAATGGTATCATCAAGCGGCTGCCACAGTGTGACAGCCCTACAAGCCTATTTATTTCCCCCAATAATGGAAACCCTTCACCTCGTTCAGCAATTCCCTGACTGCGGCCTCAAGCTGTTCATCAACACCATCGGCCATCTTCTCTGGTGTGTTACGCACCTTGATATCTGGTTCCAACTGGGTATTTTCCAGCCAGTTGCCTTGTTCTGTTCGATAACCCACAACGGGCAAGCCGAAATACAGTGACGGGTCTTGCAGGGTTTCCCAAGTCACGCTCGACATGGTGCCAGGCACGGGCATACCAACGAGCTTACCCATCTCCTTGTATTTGTAGACCCAAGGCGTGCCGTGTGCGTTGCTGTAGTTGGCCTCGCCAATGAGCATGATGGAAGGCTTGTTGTAGCGTCGCGATGGCATCACACAAGCCACGCTATCGTTGATGACCTGTTCGAGGTATTTCTCGCCACTGAACAGGATTTCGATATCCTCGTGCAAACGACCGCCGCCATTGAAACGGGTATCGATGACAATGCCGTCGCAGAGGTTGTATTTGCCAAGAATTTGTGAATACACATCGCGGTAGCTGGCATCGCCCATGCTCTTGATGTGGACATAACCCAAACGGCCCTTGGATAGTTTCTTCACCGTCTCCTCATTATGCTTTACCCAGCGGTTGTATAGCAAATCATTCATCGCACCATGGCTGATGGGCTTCACGGTTTCTTCCCATGTCTTTCCGCCATCTTTCACCGTCACCAAAACCGTCTTGTCGCGCTTGTTGTTAAGCAGTGGATAATAGTCCATACCTTTGGCAATCTCCACACCATCAATCTTTTGGATAATGCAACCTGCTTTTACTTTCGACTTTTGCTTGTCGAAGGGACCCCCTTCCACAACCTCAGCAATCTTCAAGCCATCACCTTGGTAGTCGAGATCAAGCAGCACACCAAATTCAGCAGTTGCATCACCACCGCGACCTGAGGGTCGGTAGCCAGAGCCCGTATGCGACACATTCAACTCACCTAAGATTTCACTCAGCATCTCGGAGAAGTCGTAGTTGTTGTTGATATGAGCCAAGAAAGGATGATAGGCTTCCTTCATCAGTTCAAGGTTAACGCCATTATGGTCCTTCATGAAGAAACGTTTCTCGATTTGCAAGAAGACATGGTCGAACATATATTCGCGCTCCTCGGCGAGGTTGAGTTCCATGGTGGCATCATACTTAATTGATGTCGACTTGCCGCCTTTGTCGAGTTTCTGCAAGTTGTTGCCAGAAAGCACAAAAAGGTTGTCGCCCTTCATCCGCAACTGTGCACCACCCTGCCCTAACTTCTTCGTAATCTTCATCGACTTCTCGCGCACGTCCATCTCCCAAAGGTCATAGCCTTTCTCAAACGAGGTCATGAAATAGAACTTCTCGCCATCGTTGGTGAGTGCTATGCCACTCAAGTTCGACGACATCGGGGTCAGACGAATGACTCGGTCTTGCAGATGTTCCAAGTCCACCTCTATCTTCTTGACTTCCTTGTCGTCTTTTGAGGTCCCTGAATCCGTCGAAGAGCCGTCTTTTTTATCGTCTTTCTTGTCCTTTTTCTTGTCTTTCTTCTTATCCTTGCCCTCATCCTTCGGTTCGTCTTTCGGCTTGTCTTTGCTGCCTTTCTCCGTTTCCTTCAACAAGGCATAGTCCTCTTTGTTGAGGCGGAACTTATCATAAGCATCTTGATTCAAAAAGGCAATGAAAGCATCGTTTTGGCTCCCCCATGAGGCATGTGAACGCATACCATAACGATTTGAACGATAGATAATTGCATTGCCGTCCATCGCCCATTGTGGACTTCCATCGATATAGGCGCTTTCGGTGATGTTGTAGATTTTCTGTGATCCATCAGCCTTCACGATGCCAATGTCAGAATAGGGGTCGCGCATGTTGCTGATTAAGGTCAGGACAAACCACTGTCCGTCGGGAGACCATTCATAAGAGAAGCCGTAATCATCGGTTTCGTAATGCTGGCGTCCGTCAGTGATTTGACGCACCTGCTTCGAAGCCACATTGTAGACTTTCAAGACGCTACGGTTCTCGATGAAAGCGATTTCCTTGCCATCAGGAGAATAAGTCGGGGCGATGCGCTCAATACCATCATTGCCGAACAACGGCTTCTCCTCCACCAACGTGGCGTATGCAAAGTTATAGTCCTCCTTACGCTCAATGGTGGCTTGATAGAGGTTCCAATAACCGTCGCGTTCAGAAGCATAGACGATGGCACGTCCATCCTTCGAGAAAGACGGGCTGCGTTCGGCTTGGGCGGTATGCGAGATTTGCTTCGTTGTGGCATATTCGTCTACACCCGTCACGAACACCTCGCCGCGTGAAATGAAGGCAATCAACTTACCGTCGTCGCTCAAGGCAAAGTCACCGATAGCCTTGAAGTCTTGTTTCATCTTTTGGTCGGCTTCCTGGTCATTGACAATTTCGATGTTTACCTTTTGAGGTTCACTACCAATGCGTTGGGTGTAGATTTCGCCCATGTAGCCATAACAAAGCAAGCCGTCATTGGCCACACTCAAGAAGCGTACAGGATGTGTCTTGAAGTGAGTCACCGCCTCAACTTGTTCGAGATTGTTGGCGGGCGCCTTATAGACGTTGAAGCTACCCTTGTTGCGCTCGCTCAAGAACACGACATCCTTATAGCCAGGCAGATATCTCGGGTCGCGGTCCTCACCGACATTGGTAGTGAGAATCGTATGCGTTTTTTTCTTGGCGTTGTAATACACCACATCGCGGGCCACGGACGAGACATGGTGCTTACGCCACACGTTCTCGCTGCCTTTTCGGTCGTAATAAAGGAACGACTTGCCGTCCTTGTCGAACGACATGCTGGACACTGGCACGGCCACCACCTGCTCTGGTCGACCACCCTCGATGCTCACCTTATATAATTCGGTGATCCAACCCGAGGCAAACTGCACATTCTCGGCTGCTTTTTGGATTTGCGCGGAGAAATAGATTTCCTTGCCATCGGGAGAGAAAGCCAACGGGATCTCAGAAGCCGAATTGGTCGTAATGCGTTGAGCTACACCACCCTCGGCAGCAACGAGATAAACATCGAAGTTGCCATTGCGGTCGGTAGCAAAAGCGATTTGCTTGCCGTCGGGCGACCACACCGGGTCCGTATCATAGGCGACATTCGTAGTGATTTGAAGTGCTTTGCCGCCTTTGGCGTTCACCACATACACGTCGCCCTTATAACAAAAGGCAATCTTGTCGCCTTGGGGCGAAATCACATTGTGGCGCATCCACAGCGGCTGGGCGGAGAGATTCAAGCTGACCGCCAATAAGACAAAAAGGAATAGTTTTTTCATAGTGATTCTTATTTAAATTATTGATTATTATTTATTTCACTCTAAACCAAAACACCATCTCGTCCTCCAAGAAAAGCTCCAATTTGTCACCGACATGCACCTCACCCACACCTTGAGGCGTGCCCGTGAAGATGTAATCGCCTTCCTTCAAGGTGACGAAACGCGAAACATGCGAGATGATTTTATTGAAACTGAAAATCATGTCGCGGCTGTGGCCTTGTTGTGCCCATTCGTCGTTGAGTTTCATGCCGAAGGAAATGTCATCAAGGTTCTTTAACGTGCTGATTTTCTTGAATTCGCCGATGGGTGCAGAACTATCGAAGGCCTTGGCGATTTCCCATGGGTGACCTTTGGCCTTGCATTCGCGTTGCAAGTCGCGGGCCGTGAAGTCGATGCCCACCGTGATGGCATCGTAATAATCGGAAGCGAACTTCTCGTCGATGGAGCGTCCCGGCTTGCAGATGCGCAACACCAGTTCTGTCTCATAATGGATTTCTTTGGAGAAATCGGGATAGAAGAAAGGATTATGAGGCAACAACAGTGCCGTCGCGGGCTTCATGAAAAACATGGGCTCGGTGGGCAAAGCGTTGTCCAATTCCTTTACATGCGCCAAATAGTTGCGTCCTATACAAATGATTTTCATGGCTTTGTCATTTTACAGTTTTACCGCCCATGCGCAACTTGATGGCCGTCACCACCTTCTTCGTATAGCGTGGGAAGTCATTTTTCATAATCCAATCGTAATAAGGCGGCTCAATGCGGAAGACATCCTCCACACGCTTGCCCTTGTGCTTGCCGAACATGAAGACCTCTTTGCCTTCCTCGTCGAAAATGATTTGTCCCGAAAGGTCGGCATTTTTGTGATGCGCCGAAAACTCGGAAAGTTGCTTCATGTCGTTGGTCGGACCTTGCGACTTGTTTCCTTTAGCATCCTCAAAATCAACACCTTGATATTTATCAAGCATTGCACGAAGTACATCGTAGGTGGCTTTGGTGTCGGCCATGGCGCCATGCGCTCCCTCCAACTCGGCATGACAGAAATAGCGGTAGGCGCTCTTCAACGTGCGTGGCTCCATCTTCATGTAGATGTTCATTACGTCGATGAAGTCGCGGCTTTTGAGGTCGAAGTCGTAATCCACGCGAAGGAATTCCTCCACCAGCATCGGGAGGTCGAATTTCAGAATGTTGTAGCCAGCCAAGTCGGCATTGCCGATAAACAAGGCGATTTCCTTGGCTTTTTCGCGGAAAGTGGGCTTGTCGGCCACCATCTCGTTGGTGTAACCGTGCACCGACGTAGATTCAGCCGAAATCGGAATCTCCGGATTGAGCAACCACACACGCTGCTCTTCGTCACCGTTCACATTGATTTTCAGCACACTCATCTCAACAATTCGGTCATGCGAGGTGTTCAAGCCTGTCGTTTCCAGGTCGAAAAAGGCGATGGGGCGTTTCAGATTCAGTTCCATAAAGTTTGCAAATTTGAGTGCAAAAATAATACATAAAAAGCAGCAATATTCAATTTTTTCTTACTTTTGCCCCACTTTTCAAACATAAAAGAACTATTAGAAAGTATCAAATTATTGAAAGACATGATGGAAGAAAATGAAATGAAAGGAAAAGAGGAATTGTTCTCAAAGGCAGTGAAAGCAGGAAAGAGAACTTACTTTTTTGATGTCAAATCCACGAAAAACGACGAGAAGTACATCACCATAACCGAAAGCAAGCGCCGTTTCGATGAAGGTCTGCAACGCTTCTTCTACGAGAAGCACAAGATTTTCCTCTACAAGGAAGATTTTGAGAAGGTCTCGAAGGGCTTGAACGATGCCATCAACTACATCGAAACGGGTGAATATCCGGCCGATTATTACGACCAACCCGAGCCTCGCCATTTTGATCGTCCGGAAGGCGAAAGCCACGGCGAAATCGACAGCGCCATCGACAAATGGTTCGACGATTTAGACAAGTAAACAACATTCACACATCAACAATCGAAGGTCGCGCCATGTGTGCGACCTTTTTTGTTTCGGTAAGACCAACAATGTCAAAACTTATCAACATTTTTATCCGTTGTTGATAACTTTCCGAAACCGCAAATAATAAAATGCGCCAAAACTCGTAATTTTGTAATTCTTTTTTCAGTGCTCTAACTCTACGTTTCTCTTCCTTTCT
>DAIOUZ010000004.1:20133-22717 GCA_036759285.1 Candidatus Limiplasma sp.
CGTAATTTTGTAGCGCAAAACAAACCGAAATATGGGCAAGACAATAGCGATTGCAAATCAGAAAGGTGGCGTAGGCAAAACCACCACTGCCATCAACTTGGCAGCCAGTTTAGCCGTGCTTGAATACAAGACCCTGCTCATAGATGCCGACCCGCAAGCCAACGCCACTTCAGGCGTGGGCATTGACCCCAAGACCGTTGAAACCAGCATCTATGAATGCATCATCGACAACGTGGATCCGAAAACCGTCATCACCGAAACGGAGACGCCCAACCTTTTCCTGATTCCCGCCCACATCGATTTGGTAGGCGCTGAAATTGAGATGATCAACCTGCCCAACCGCGAGCAGATGATGAAACGCGCCCTCGCCAACGTCAAGAAGGAGTACGACTTCATCATCATCGACTGTTCGCCCTCCCTCGGATTGGTCACCGTGAACTCGCTCACTGCCGCCGATTCGGTCATCATTCCCGTGCAATGCGAATACTTTGCCCTTGAAGGTCTCGGTAAACTATTGAATACCATTAAGATCGTGCAGACCCGACTCAATTGAAGGCATCTTGCTCACCATGTTCGACACCCGTTTGCGTTTGTCGAAGCAAGTGGTGGAAGAAGTGAAGATGCACTTCCAGGACATGGTCTTCAACACCATCATCAACCGCAACACCCGCTTGGGCGAGGCTCCCAGCTTCGGTAAGTCCATCATCATGCATGATGCCGCCAGTGTGGGTGCCATCAACTACCTGAACCTGGCCCGCGAGATATTGGAAAAGAATCACCTAACTAAAAACGCTTAAAACGACATGCCCGATAAAAACAGAAGAGCCCTTGGCCGTGGCCTCGATGCCATCCTGCAAAGCCCCGAAACCGATATCACCAGCAAAGACATCTCCGGCGACTTCGTGGCAGGTGCCATCGCCGAAATCGACATTGACCTCATCGAAACCAATCCCTTCCAACCGAGAACGGAATTTGACGAGACCGCTTTAAGGGAATTGGCACAATCCATCAAGGAACAAGGGGTCATCCAACCTGTTACGGTTAGAAAGCTCGGCTACAACAAATACCAACTCATCTCTGGTGAACGCCGTCTGAGGGCTTCAAAGCTGGCTGGACTCACCAAGATTCCTGTATTCATCCGTGTGGCCAACGACGAACAAATGCTCGAATTGGCCCTCATCGAGAACATCCATCGTGAGAACCTGAATGCCATCGAAGTGGCTATCTCCTACCAACGCCTCATCGATGAGTGTAACATGACCCAAGAAGAGGTGAGCGACAAAGTAGGCAAGAGCCGCAGTGCCGTAGCCAACTTCTTGAGGCTGTTGAAGTTGCCAGCCGAAGTTCAAATAGCTATCCGTGACGGTCATATCACTATGGGTCACGCCCGCGCGCTCATCAATATCACCGACAAGGAGCAACAGCTGAAGCTTCTCCAGCAAATCATCGACGGCGAGATGAACGTCAGGCAGACCGAAGAATTGGCCGAGAAAGCCAAAAATCCCGAAGCCAAGGAAAGAAAGCAGACCAATTTCATCCCTGAGCATTTCAAGAGCAAGATCAAGAAGCTCTCGCAGACCTTGAACACCAAGGTGAAAGTGACGAGAAACGTGAAAGGACAAGGCAGCGTGGTCATCGACTTCAAGGACGAAGCCGAATTTGACCGCATCATGGAACTGTTCAACAACAAGTAAACGCCATGTCGCGCCACTTCTTGTTTCTTTTGAGCCTTTTCCTCATCATCGCCTCTCAGAAAACGGAAGCGCAGAATGTGGTGTTTGACACGGTGAGTAATACCATCATCACTGCCGACACCGTCATAAAACAAGAGAAACCAGCCAAAAGCCCCAAAGTCAAAAAGGCGCATAGCCCCAAAAAAGCAACTATCATGTCGGCCTGTCTCCCAGGTTTGGGACAAATCTACAACCGGAAATGGAGGAAGGTGCCTATCGTTTATGCAGGATTGGGTGGACTTGGCTATTTGGCTTATAGCAATCATTCCGAATCACAACACTACCTGCATGCCTACGAATACAAGACTGGTGACCTGCCCGAAGGCGTAACATTAACTCAGTACGAGACCGATTTGGCCAACAGATATTCCGACTCGCAGTTGCAGACCTACAAAGAATCATATCGCCGCGACTTTGAGTTTTACGGCATCCTTACTGTGGCTTGGTATGGTTTGAACATCCTTGATGCCTGCGTTGACGGCCACCTCTATTCCTACGACATCAGTGATGACCTCAGCCTCAGCGTTGACCCTTACCTTCGGTCTACTGAGGCACCTATCAAGATGCCGCAATATGCCCAAGTGGGGCTATCGTTTAAACTCACCTTTTAATTCAAACTACAGATTGCACAGATTACACAGAAATCAAGTCAAATTATACGGCACAAGTGCCAATTAGCACAGATGATTATAACCGAAAGGAATCTGTATCAATTGGATGTTTGCATCCCAATAATTTCAGCATTCAATCCGTTTCATCTGTAAAATCTGTAGTTAAAAACAGACACAATGAAAATCGCTATCATCGGATTCGGAAAGATGGGCCACGAGGTGGAGAAAGCTGCCATCGCC
>DAIOUZ010000004.1:22727-24434 GCA_036759285.1 Candidatus Limiplasma sp.
CCACCAACACGAAATCGTAGTCACCATCGACAATCCTCAGGAATGGGAAGAACGCATCGAAAAGCTCAAACAAGCCGACGTTGCCATCGATTTCAGCCAACCCGACCAAGTGGTGGGTAATATCCACCGCTGCTTCGACCTGCATCTGCCCGTTGTTGTGGGTACCACAGCTTGGCAAGACCATTTCGAGGAAATCAAAAAACGTTGTCTCGCCGAAAGTCAGAGCCTTTTCCATGCGCCCAACTTCAGCATCGGGATGAATATCATGTTCTTGCTCAACAAGCAGTTGGCGAAATTTGCGGAACGCTATGGCTACCAACTTTCCATGGCCGAGACCCATCACATCCACAAACTCGACAAACCTAGTGGCACCGCGGTGAAACTGGCCAACGACATCCTCTCCATCAACCATGATTACGACCATTGGAGCATCGATGCCCCCGCCGATCATACCTTATATATTAACGTGACGCGCGAAGGCGAGGTGAACGGCATCCATAGCGTGATGGCCGAGTCGCCTGCCGATAAAATCACGCTCACTCATGAGGCTTTCAACCGTCAAGGGTTTGCATTGGGGGCCATTGCTGCCGCCGAGTTTTTGATTGGGAAAACAGGGGTGTTTGGGATGGAGGATTTGTTTGGGGAATGATTCCTGTCGCCCCGCTGGGGCTCTTTTTTTGTTTTTATTTCGGCAGGAGTTCCGCTACGCTCCACAACCTGCCTGATTTCCATCGCCCCTACGGGGCTGGCCCATATCAGGATTACAAATTATTCCTTACTTTTGCAGCCGAAAATACTATTTCAACAAGCTCATCGTTGTTAATACAGAAATTCAAATTCAAAAATGTCACTGATACTATTTATTTTAATCGTCCCGGCACTGTTCACTATCCCGATTGCATTCTGCTGGAAGCAATTTGAGGCCGCAGGACAAAAAGGCTGGTACAGCCTTATCCCCTATTACAACATCTATGTCCTGTTGAAAATCATCGGCAAACATAAAAAGTTTTGGTGGTGGTTCTTCATCGTCTTCCCCTACATCAACATCTTCATGCTGCTGCTCATGCTTGTTGAATTGGGCAAATGCTTCGGTAGATTCAAGGTTTGGGAGGAAGGCATGGCCGCCATTTTGCCCTTCATTTTCTTCCCCATCATTGCCAAGGACGACAAATACCAAGATCCTTTCACAACCACAAGGCCAAAGAAATCAACTGGCAGAGAGTGGTTCGATGCGATTATCTTTGCCGTGGTTGCCGCGTTGATTATCAGAACATACGTCTTCGAGGCTTTCACCATTCCCACTTCGAGCATGGAGAAATCACTTTGTGTTGGCGACTATTTGATTGTCAGTAAAATACATTACGGTCCAAAACGCCCTAACACACCACTATCGTTCCCATTTGTGCATAATACTTTGCCTGGCAGCAAGACGGCAAAGTCCTATCTGGAATGGATTAAGTTGCCCTATCACCGCTATCCGGGTGTGTCAACCATGAAGCGTTACGACCCCATCGTGTTCAACTATCCTGCTGGCGACACGGTTTGCGACGTCTTCCAAAGCAGTATCAGCTATTATGACCTCGTGCGTGAATATGGCCGCAACCGCGTTTGGAACGACCACGCCAATTTCGGTAACGTGATCAGTCATCCCGTTGACAAGCGCGAAAACTATGTAAAACGTCTTATAGGTATGCCAGGCGATAGCTT
>DAIOUZ010000004.1:24444-31060 GCA_036759285.1 Candidatus Limiplasma sp.
CGAGCCTGAGAACATGCAGTTCAACTATACCGTGGTGACCACGAGCGGTGGCATCAACAAGCAGACATTGGACAAATACAACATCACCGAAGGCTACCGTACCGCCGACCCCAACACTTTCATCCTCAACATCAGCGCAAAAGTGGCCGACGAGTTAATCAAGTTACCTTTTGTTACCTCCGTGATGCGTAACGTTCAGGCTCCAGGCGAGGGCACCAGCACCAGCCTCTTCCCGAATCGTCCCGACCTCTACCCTTGGAATGTGGACAACTTCGGGCCGCTCTACATCCCCAAAAAGGGTGTGACGGTGAAACTGGATCTCAACACGCTGCCGCTTTATGAGCGCATCATTCATGCATACGAATTGCACGACGTAAAAGTGCAAGGTAACCAAATCCTCATCGACGGCAAGCCTGCCGACAGCTACACTTTCGAGATGGACTACTACTGGATGATGGGCGACAACCGTCACAATTCCGCCGACTCGCGCTATTGGGGCTTTGTCCCTGAAAACCATATTGTTGGCAAGCCCATACTGGTCTGGCTCTCGATGGACAAGGAGAACGGCGGCATCCGTTGGAAACGCATGTTTAGGATTCCGAAATAAGCATTTAGTTTACGAACAAAAAAGACTGCCTTAAGGTGGTCTTTTTTGCGTTTTTTGTCTATTTTTGCACTCCAATAACGAAGATAGAAAATGACTGCAGGAAATAACCGTAAAGAGAACACTTTCAAGACGAACGCCTCATTTGTGGCCGACCCCTTGGAAGAACAAACCATAACCACCGAAGAGAAAAGAAAAGAGGAGAAACCCAAAAAGGAAAAGTCGAAAAAGAGCGAAAAAGCGCCCAAAGGTAAAGACAGCAAACCTCAGAAAACCAATAAAAAAGACGAGTCAGACAGCCGCGTGAAACGCATCATCGGCATTTTATTCATCAGCCTTGCCGTGTTCTTGTTCCTCGCCTTGATTTCCTATCTGGTGAGTTTCTTCAGCGGACACCATCAGGAGTTCGGCTACCAAATTTTTAGCCAAAAAGTCCAAATCGAGAACCGGACAGGACGCGCTGGGGTCTTCCTGGCACAGACCCTCATCAAAGAGTCGTTTGGACTCGGTGCTTTCTTCTTCGTTTACCTACTGACTATCATAGGATTACATCTGACCGAAACGACAAAAATCAAAATGTGGAGCATTTGGAAATATGCCCTGCTGAGTTTGGTTTGGTTGCCGCTGTTTTTTGCTTTCATTGCTACCAGCGCACCAAAATGCGCCATCTTTGGTGGTGCCGTTGGTCTATGGCTCAACTCCTTGCTGACCAATTATGTCGGCAAGGTGGGCGTTATTATCATCCTTGCTTTCCTGTTTTTGGTCTTCGCAGTATACCAATTCAACCTTACGCTCAACTATTTCAAGGAGTTGCGCGAGAAACGCGAAGATGAACGCCGTCATCAGGCAGCCATCCTTGCCGAACAGCGTATCAGGGAAGAGCTTGAAAGAGAAAGAGAAAACACGACCGACTATGGTGAGGACATCGACCCTGATTTCATCGATGACGATGAAGATGAGGGTTCCCACCTTCCTCCTGTCTCCTCGTTCAGCAAAGACCCTTCGTTTGAAATCGTGACGCAAAGCGGCAATGCCAAAGAAAACGTCTTCATTCATCCTAAGAACGAGTCCGATGACAAGGAAATCACCTTAGATCCGACTGTGACGGCTTCCAACGACACAAAGGCCAAGGATGCACTTCTTCAAAAACAAGAGAATGAAGCCGAAAAGGTGGAGTTGGTCATCGAGAACACGCCTACCGAGGAGACCGTGGAAAAAGGCAAGGACATTGAACGTCACACCATTGACACGCCATTTGATCCGCGTTATGAGCTTCGCGACTACAAGTTCCCCACCCTTGACATGCTCAACGAATACGGTGGAAAGAAAGCCGAAATCGACAACGCGGAATTGGAAGCCAACAAGAACAAAATCGTGGAGACTTTGGGCAATTACGGCATCGCCATCGACAAGATCAAGGCAACCATCGGCCCGACGGTTACATTATATGAAATCGTCCCCGCAGCGGGTATCCGTATCTCCAAAATCAAGAATTTGGAAGACGATATCGCGCTGAGTTTGGCCGCTTTGGGTATTCGTATCATCGCCCCCATCCCAGGCAAAGGCACTATCGGTATCGAAGTGCCGAACAGCAAGCCCGAAACGGTTTCGATGCGCAGCGTGCTGAGTTCGGAGAAGTTCCAAAACGCAAAATACGCCTTGCCTTGTGCCATTGGCAAGACCATCTCCAACGAGACCTACGTCTTCGACCTCGCCAAGATGCCACACATCCTGATGGCAGGTGCTACAGGACAAGGTAAGTCGGTAGGACTGAACGCGATAGTCGCATCGTTGCTTTACAGCAAGCATCCTTCGGAACTGAAGTTTGTCATGGTTGACCCGAAGAAGGTAGAATTGACGCTTTACAACCGCATTGAGCGACACTATTTGGCCAAACTTCCTGATTCAGAGGATGCTATCATCACCGACGTAAGACAAGTAGTGCGCACGCTCAATTCCTTGTGCATCGAAATGGACCAACGTTACGACCTGCTGAAATCTGCCGAGTGCCGTAACATCATCGAATATAACGAGAAGTTCAAGGCACGCAGACTGTTGCCCACCGAGGGTCACCGTTTCTTGCCTTATATCGTGCTCGTCGTCGACGAGTTCGCCGACCTCATCATGACGGCAGGCCGCGAAGTGGAAGCTCCTATTGCCCGTCTGGCTCAGTTGGCTCGTGCCATCGGCATCCACCTGATCATTGCTACACAACGTCCTTCTGTCAACATCATCACGGGCTCCATCAAGGCCAACTTCCCTGCCCGTATCGCCTTCCGCGTCATCTCTCAAGTCGACTCGAAGACCATCCTTGACCAAAGCGGTGCCAACCAGTTGATTGGCCGCGGCGACATGCTGCTCTCTACAGGCAACGACCTCGTGCGTCTGCAATGCGCCTTCATCGACACACCTGAGGTGGAAAAAGTCACCGATTTCATTGGAGCACAACGTGGCTATCCAGAGCCGTTCCTGCTGCCCGAAGTACCTGAGGAAGAGGGTGAAGGTGCTGACATTGAAGACGATGGCGAGCGCGACAGCCTCTTTGAGGAAGCCGCTCGTATCGTGGTGCAGACCCAGCAAGGCTCCACTTCCATGATCCAACGCAAGTTGAAGCTCGGCTACAATCGCGCCGGTCGCATCATCGACCAACTGGAGGCTGCTGGCATCGTCGGACCATTCTCGGGCAGCAAATCGCGCGAGGTAAAAGTGAGTTCAGAAGCCGCTTTGGAACAGATTTTGCGGGACATTTATAACAAAGACAACGGAATTTAAAAATGAAAACGAAAAACATCATCGCCTGCATCGCTTTTTTATTTGCAGCACAAGCAGTTAACGCACAAAATGATGCTGAGGCATTTATCCGTCTCATCATCAACCAACTGAAAAGTCACAAGAATGTCGAGATGACTTTTAACTATCAAATCAGCCCCGATGGTAAAAATTTTGACGAATCGGAAAAAGGCCATGCTTGGCTGCAAGGCGAAGCTTATAAGGTTGAAATGGATGATCAACAGACCATTTCCGACGGCAAGACCATTTGGACATACTTCATTGACGCTGAGGAAGTCATGATCAGCAATGCCAACGAAGGTGTCGACAACACGCCTTTGAAAGTCCTCACTTCTTTGGATGAAAACTATGTGGCCACACTCACAGGTATTGATGCCAAAGGCATAGCCACCGTTGAATTGGCTAATCCCGCAGGACAATACAAACGTGTGACCTTGAAAATCAATACAAAAAAGGTTGAACTCAAGGGTGCCGACGTTTATTTCGAGGATGGCAGTAAGTTTGTCATCAATGTGGAGGAAATGAAATACGACCAGAAATTGGGCGATAAATTCTTCACTTTTGACGAGAATGCGCACCCTAAGGTAGATGTGATTGATATGCGGTGATGCAATAAAACACGGATATTTCCGTATTAACGATGTTCGGCTGCCACGATGTGACAGCGCGCTACAAACTACAATTAAACGAATCAACAATTCAACAACAATATGAACCTTCTTCAAATTCAACAGGCTGCCAATGATTTAGGCACAACGGCAGCAGAAACTGCAACCGAACCAATTAAACTTTCCGCACTTGAACTCGCCACCAAAGGCGGCTGGATCATGATTCTGTTGGCCGTCCTTTCTATTATTGCGGTCTACATTTTCATCGAAAGATACATAGCCATTTCGCGTGCCACAAAATACGACAACGGCTTCATGGAACGCATCCGCGAATACATGAAAGACGGCAAACTCGACTCGGCCAAGGCCTTGTGTCGCGGCAACTCCACCCCTATCTCTCGCATGATTGAAAAAGGTATCTCCCGCATCGGCAGACCTCTAGGCGACATCAACTCAGCCATCGAGAATGTTGGAAATCTGGAAGTTGCGCAATTGGAACGTGGTGTCAACATCCTTGCCATGATTGCCAGTGCCGCCCCAATGATTGGTTTCTTGGGCACCGTAATCGGCATGATTCACGCTTTTTACGACATGTCAATGGCCGGCAACAATCTCGACATCACCACACTCTCAAACGGTATCTACACAGCCATGGTGACTACCGTCGGCGGTCTGATTGTCGGTATCATCGCTTACTTTTTCCATGCCATCATCTCGACGAAAATCCAAAAGGTCGTCAACTTGCTTGAGGGCAAGGCGACAGAATTTATGGATGTTTTGAACGAACCTGCTTAAAACCAGCGCATTATGGCCATCAAATCAAGAAATAAGGTCGAACCCACGTTCAACTCCTCGTCCATGTCGGACTTGGTGTTTCTGCTGCTGATTTTCTTCATGTTGACCTCGACCTTAGTTGCCCCCAATGCCATCAAGCTCATGCTGCCTTCGAGCAACAGCAAGACCATGGCCAAGCAGACCGTCACGGTATACGTGAACGACCAGTTTCAATACTACGTTGAAGAAACCGCCGCTGATGAAACCCAACTCGTCGACCTCATCAACAGCAAAATCGGCAACGACAACCAAGCGACGGTGGTACTCCGTTCCCACAAAAGCGTACCCGTGCAATACATCGTCAACGTGATTGATGCCGTCAACGAAATCAATAACGCCACTGGCAACAACCATAAAGTCATTCTCGCTACCTCGCAAAAGAAATAGGAGGTTTCAACATGAACGACAATGAAAAGAAAGACAAAGGCTTTGCTGTAGCAGGAACCATTCTGTTCCATGCTTTAGCCGTGCTCCTACTGTTTCTGATGGCCTTCAGGACACCTTTGCCGCTTCCTGGAGAGGAAGGCGTTGAAGTCGACTTGGGCATGATGGATCAAGGCATGGGCAACATTCAGCCTGAAAAGCCTGCTATTCCGCAAGCTGCTCAGCCTCAGCAACAACCTAGCCAAGCCAAGGAAGAAATCGTTACCCAAAACGATGATGAAGCCCCTTCATTGGAGAAGCCCAAAAACACAAAGCCGAAGCAGGAAAAGCCTGCCGAAGAGCCTAAACCAACCGTCAACCAAAGGGCTTTGTTCAAAGGAAACAACAATCCACAGTCGGGAGGTTCGGAAGGCATCACAGGACAGCCTGGCGACCAAGGCAACCCCAATGGATTGGCGGGCATCAAGAAATATGACGGTCAAGGCGGAAAAGGCAACGGACCAGGCTATGACCTCGGCGGCCGTGGCGCCAAATCACTCTACCGTCCCAACGACGATTTCAGCGAAGAAGGTATCGTCGTGGTCGACATTTGGGTGAACCGTCAAGGCAAGGTAACGCGAGCCGAAGTCGCCACCAAAGGCACCACATTGATTAACAGCGACATGCGTCAAAAAGCCATACAAGCTGCGTTGCGTTCTTCTTTTGCTGCTGACCCCAATGCTCCCGATGAGCAGCACGGCACCATCACCTATACTTTTGTCATCAACCAATAAGGAAATGTGGAATTATGAATGCGGAATGCAGAATGACACAAAGCGACGGCTAGCCTTAGCCTCATTCTGCATTCATCATTCAGCATTCATCATTAAATAATCGCCTATGACCTACAAGGAAACTCTCGACTGGATGTTCAACAAGCTCCCGATGTATCAACGCATTGGAGCCGCGGCTTACAAAGCCGACCTTAACAACACCATCCAACTTCTCCAACTTCTGGACAACCCTCACCACAACTTCAAATCGGTGCATGTGGCCGGCACCAACGGCAAAGGTTCCACCTCACACATGTTGGCTTCCGTGTTTCAGGAAGCAGGCTACAAGACAGGACTTTACACTTCTCCTCACCTCATCGATTTCCGCGAACGCATCCGCATCAACGGCGAGATGATTCCCGAAGAGAACGTGGTTCAGTTCATCGACACTTACAAGGCGAAGTTTGAAGCGATGGAGCTCTCTTTCTTCGAGATGACTGTGGGCATGGCTTTCGATTACTTCTCCAAGGAAAAGGTAGACATCGCCATCGTTGAAGTGGGCATGGGCGGACGGCTCGACTCCACCAACGTGATAGAGGAGCCTGTTCTGTCGGTGATCACCGGCATCGACCTTGACCATACCG
>DAIOUZ010000004.1:31070-32036 GCA_036759285.1 Candidatus Limiplasma sp.
GTATGGGCGGTAGACTCGACTCCACCAACCTCATCACGCCTGAACTCAGCATCATCACCAACATCGACTTCGACCACATGAAGTTTTTGGGCGACACACGAGCCAAAATTGCATACGAGAAAGCCGGCATCATCAAGCCTGGAATCCCTGTAGTCATTGGTGAAACCCATCCCGAGACTGAACAAGTCTTCATCGAGAAAGCCAAAGAAGGCAACAGCCCCATCTATTTCGCTGATCAGGTTTTCGATTGTGACAAAATCCACATCGAATCCAACACGACACAGCAATTCGACGTTTGGAAAAACAGTGAACTGTATATGGAAGCCCTCGAAATCCCGTTGATGGGCAACTACCAGCAAAAGAACCTTACCACGGTGATGTGTTCCCTCGACCTGCTGCGCGACAAATTCGACCTCACGGAAGACCACATCCGCGACGGCATCGGCAAAGTCATCAGCAACACGCATCTGATGGGCCGTTGGCAAATCCTCAACAGCGATCCGCTCACCATTGCCGACACAGGTCACAATGTGGCTGGCATCACCGAAGTGGTACGGCAGCTGGCTGATATGCACTACGAAAAGCTCCATTTCGTCCTCGGCATGGTCAACGACAAGGACATCGAGAGTGTATTACAATTGTTGCCTCGCGGTGCCGACTATTATTTCTGCAAGGCCGACATTCAGAGGATTGGATGCCAATATCTTAGCTGAAAAAGCCTTCGACATGGGCTTGCGCGGCATGGTCTATGAATCGGTCAACCACGCTTACCGTTCCGCCGTCAACAATGCCCGCTTTGGTGATATAGTCTTCATCGGCGGAAGCAATTTCACCGTGGCCGAGGTCGTGTAAAGGAAATATTCTTACCTTTGCCACAAATCTTCATTGCATGTCAGGCAAAAGGCTCCATATCGTCTTCGGGTTACTCTTGGTCATCCTTATGTCCTCGTGTGGTGTCGACCGATT
>DAIOUZ010000004.1:32153-35785 GCA_036759285.1 Candidatus Limiplasma sp.
TATCACCTTGAAGCCTTATCGCGAAACCTTCCAAACCAACGTACCCACATGGATTTACTACCAATGGGAAAAGCATCCTAAAAGCAAGTTTTGGATATGGACGAACAAGACCTTCGGCAATGAGCCCGTCTATTACGACCCTGTCGGTGCCAACAATTCGGCCAAACAGATGATGCGTTATTTGGACAACATCGGATATTTCAACTCCAAGGTGACCCATTCGGTGAAATTGAAAGAAAGGAAAAAACGGGCTATAGTCACCTATAACGTTTATCCCAGTCGGCCCTATTACGTCAGCAAAATTGACTATGTCATTGACGACACGCTTGCCGAACGCTATATCATGCGCGACAGCATCAGATTCCCGCTCAAAGCGGGCGACATTTACAATGCCTACTCCTTAAATAACCAACG
Organism: Candidatus Limiplasma sp.; assembly: GCA_036759285.1. GTDB lineage: Bacteria > Bacteroidota > Bacteroidia > Bacteroidales > F082 > Limimorpha. The sequence continues at coordinate 32,568 of DAIOUZ010000004.1, forward strand.
AGACCTCATCACGGAACGGCTGAAGAACTCCGGATATTTTTATTTCAACCGCGACAACATCTATTACGAAGTGGACAGCAATTTCATGAATCACACCATGGAAATCACCATGCGACTGAAAACGACCCCGCTATCGTTCAAGAAATACTACATCCGGGACATCCACATCTATCCTGATTACTCTATCTTTAAAATGAACAGCCGTCCCGTTGATTCCGCTCAGCTCACCGTGGAAACAGGCATGAGAAAACGGCTAAACACTTGGGATTTCCATTACTTTGACAAGCCACAGGTGAAGCCTCAGACTTTCTCGCGTTCCATCCATATCATTGAAGGCTTGCCCTACAATCTGCGAAGCGTCACCAACACATACAAGGCTTTGGCCAACTACAAGCTGTTCAGGAACGTCAACATCGAATTTGACAGCGTTTCGAATCCTAACGACTCGCTCAATTTGCTTGACTGCCGAATCACCATGCAACAAAACGACGTGCATTCCTTCACCGTGCAGGCCGAAGGCACGAATTCGGAAGGCGATTTGGGCATTAAGGGGAGTTTTTCCTATGCCAACAAAAACATTTTCCATGGGGCGGAGACATTCCAACTCAGCCTCAAAGCCGGTTTGGAGGCACAAACCATCAAAGGAGAAAACATCGAGGGGAAACAAGTGTTCAACACCAAAGAGTTGGGGCTCACAGCAAGTCTGAATTTTCCGAAATTTTTCAGTCCGTTTGCCCTCACCGAATTTGCCCGGGACTACCAACCAACCACGTCTGTTGCTTTGGGTATGAACGCCCAAATCAGATATTACTATTCGCGCTACATCTCAACAGCTACCTTCAGCTATGACTGGAAAAGCAATGCCCGCACCAACCATTATTTTGCGCCCATCAACCTCAATGGCGTGAAGATCGCCAACGTCAATTACGATTTCCAACACTACCTCGACATTGAAGAGACCAGCCAAAGGAAAAAAGACCAGTACACAAGTCATTTGATTCTGGGAACACGTTACTCCTACACCTACAACACCCAAAGCATCAGAAATTCCAGCAGTTTTATATACCTCCGCGCCGATTTGGAGACAAGCGGCAACCTGCTTTCGCTTTTCAACAACACAAAGCTGATGACTACCGACGAGAATCATCACGAAATCATGGGCATTCGCTATGCGCAATATGTGAGAAGCAGCGTTGATTTCCGCCAACATATCGATTTGGGTCATCAAAACTGGTTGGTGTTTCGGCAATTTGTAGGCATCGGAATACCCTACGGCAATTCACAAGACTTGCCATTCGAGCGCAGTTTCTATGCCGGCGGTGCCAATGGTCTTCGTGGATGGCTTTATCGTTCCGTCGGACCCGGCGGCTATGAGTCTGGATATGAGGACATAGAAAGCATTGGCGACATTCAATTGGAACTTAATGCAGAATACCGATTCCCCATCTACAATATCTTTAACGGTGCCATATTCATTGACGCAGGCAACGTCTGGACCTACCATCCCATCGAATCCATGCCCAACAGCGAATTCAAGTTCAACAGTTTCTATAAGCAATTGGCCGTTGATGCAGGCTTTGGCCTCAGAATGGACGTTTCCTTCCTCATTCTCCGCTTCGATTTTGCCTACGCCATGCGCAATCCATACAAAAACGAAAACGGTAGTTACTGGCGATTCTATGACGGATTCTTCGGACAATTAGACAATCTTCGGCTCCAAGTCGGAATCGGCTATCCATTCTGAGCCATGTTAAGCCGCGGCGAACTATACGGAAAACTGGTACAATCCTTCGGCTTCGAACCCACCGATGGACAAGCCATTGTGTTGTATCATCTCTCCGCGTTTCTATTGTCGCAAAAAGAAAACCCCACCTATATCTTAAGAGGCTATGCAGGTACAGGAAAGACCACTTTGGTGAAAACTTTGGTGAGGACTTTACCTTACATCGGAATGAGATACGTGCTGATGGCTCCAACGGGACGAGCCGCCAAAGTGCTGAGTAGTTACACGGGACAAAGCGCTAGCACCATTCACAGAAGGATTTACCAGACCAAGACTTTCCCCGATGGCAGCATTCGCATCACGAGGGCTGAAAACAAGTTCAAAAATGCGCTTTTCATTGTCGACGAAGCCTCAATGATTGGAGAACAGAAAGAATTTGGCGGCTCCAGCCTGCTTGACGACCTGTTAGGTTATGTCTTCAGCGGAGAGAACTGTCGATTGCTGCTCATTGGCGATACGGCACAGCTACCCCCTGTAGGAAGCACGCAAAGCCCCGCCTTGGACTGCGAGTATTTGAAATCCGAATTCCCGATTACGGCAGCCACTTACGAACTCACCGAGATCAAGCGACAGGCGTTGGAATCAGGGATTCTGTATAATGCCACCGATGTCAGGCAATTGCTAAGCCAAAACCTTTACGAATACACACTTCCGCTATTCCACCTAAAGGGTTTTGACGACATCCAAAAGATTGAGCCAGAGACCTTTGAGGAGATGCTGCACAATGCCTTCGCCAACATGTCGGACAATGAAGCCGTCATCATCTGCAAGTCGAACAAACGCGCCAATATGTTCAACCAGGCCATACGCGGGCGCATTCTCAACATTGAAGGCGAAATTGCCACAGGGGATAAGCTGATGGTGGTGAAAAACAACTATTACTGGACGGAAGGTAATCCCGACATCAATTTCATCGCTAATGGTGACATGGCTGAGATACGGAAAATCAAGCATTTCGACGAGATGTACGGCTTCCGTTTCGCTGACGTGGAACTCAGCTTCACCGACTATCCCGACGCACCGAATTTGGAGACGAAAATCCTTTTAGACACTTTGAACAGTAATAGTCCCTCGCTGACGGAAGAGGAAAACAAACGCTTGTTTGCTGCCATTGAAGAAGACTACATGGACATCCCAAACCGCAGGGAGCGTTACAAGGAGATGCGTAAGAACCCTTGGTTCAATGCCTTGCAGGTAAAATTCGCATACGCCCTCACCTGCCATAAGACGCAAGGCGGACAATGGAGCAGCGTTTTCATTGATTCTTCCTTAAACCAGAAGGAAGCACTTGATGTGGAAGATTTACGTTGGATCTATACGGCATTGACCCGTGCGCAGGAAAGGGTGTTTTTTGTGAATTTCAAGGAGGAGTTCTTTGAACAAGACTAATATTCAGTAAAAGCCCATCTAAAAACAGTGAACCCCGGCAGCGTGT
>DAIOUZ010000005.1:0-33331 GCA_036759285.1 Candidatus Limiplasma sp.
CACCTTCCTCTTTCAGTTTTGCGCCTGTAACTGCATCACGGGCACCGCCATTGGGGACGGCAAACAGGAGTTCGGCGTATTGCGGATATTGGAGACGGAACCATTTCACGCATCCGCATTGTGTCTTATGCTCAATATCTCTCATACGAAAAGGCAGATTAAGGCGATAATGATACCTGCAATGATCATGGTACCGATGATTGCACAACCACTGCCGCTGTGCGTTGGATATTCATTCCGCTTCATTTCCTTGATTATTTTGCGATTATCTATCATGACCTGTACGATGCAGAGGTGAACGGTACCATTGAAAACATTTCCGCAAATCGGTCCGAAAGCCTGACCCCGTACCTCTCACGAATTTCAGCCAATCCCATGTTTGTGGATATCAAGGTGCAGAGTTGTCGGTCATACCTTTCGCATAGCAAATCAATCAATGGCTCGCTGACATTTCCGTAAAGTTTCGATTCCATAGGCTCGACACCCAATTCGTCAATGGCCAACAGTGCGACCTTGCTCATCATGTCGTATCTATCGCGTTTCAGCGTGAAGTCGCTGATGACCTGTTTTGCCTTCAACATACTGATGCACCTTGGCTCATCAAGCACTTTTTCAACGCGACCTGTATCTGGATCCCTTTCTCTTGCGCACACATCATTGATGGTGGAACAGATGGCAAGGAGAAGCGTTGTCTTCCCTGTGCCTACATTGCCGTACATGAGGAAGCCTGGCCGCTTATTCGCGCTACAAAGCCATTTCGCGGCGTCCTCAATGTTTTGTTTCAGTTCAGCGTTGTCTTGCCTGTAATTGGCAATCGAAACGCGACGCAAAACTTCTGCCTTGTATTTGGCGGTAATCAGTTCTGCTATTTTCTTCTCATCGAAAGGAAGGTAGAACCGTTTTGGAGGGGTCGCATTCTCATTCCTTTTGTTCATTCCTTTGATGAGGCTGTCAATGCTAATTCGCTTTGTTTCCATGTTTTCTACATTTTTCTTGTGAATTCTGTGCCTATTGTGGAGTCACCTTTGTAAGTGGTAATGCCGTTGGCCGCCGCACCTTCGTGGTTGTCATAGTTGCCCGACAGCACCTTTTCGAAATTGCTGGGGCGAATGAGCCAGTCAAAAGTTGCGGTAAAGCCGCTGCCGTTTTGTCCTTTCAGGAAATCGGAGGCCATGGCCTTTTCTATCATGTCGGCGAATGCTTGTTTCCCACGCTCACGGATTCGTGCTCTTACCATCGCCTTCCTTTTTTCGCCGAGTGGAAGAAGCACCTTGCCGAACACCCCTTTTGTCTTTTCATTGAAATATTCAACAAGAGCATCATATTTGATGTTATCCTTTGGCGTCGGCGGTGCGGAGCACCCCGACACAGGATTTCCGTCAGGAAATTCTGAAACACCTTCTTTCCTTCTTCCATTCTTATATTCTTGTTTGTCAGCAGTAGGTTCCGCACCAAGTTCCGCATGAGATTGCGCAGTAGGTTCCGCACCAAGTTCCGCAGTATTTGCGTAGGCTTGATACTTATGATATTGAATTATAGTTATTTTCGTTCCGTTGCCAAAACGCTCACGGCGTATCTCACCGCTTAACTCCAATTTGCGCAGTGCTTCACGCACGGTATGGTCGCTGCCAAGGCCTGTCGATTCCATGATTTGAGCAGTTGACGTGACCAGCTGGCCACGGCCAATCCGTTGGCCGCGTTTCCAACCAGGCTTCGAGTTGGCCGACAACAGCAGATCGATGAACACCAACAGGACGCTTGGTTCCTGATAGTGCTGCCAATCTTTCATTTGTCGGTGCAGTTTGATCCATCCTTGTTCCATTTCTTTAAGAATTGCTTCGTCAGTCTTCTGTTCTCATCGTCCCGCCAGTTGTTAGAGGGGTTGGATAACCTCTCTAACAACCGCAGGGCTTTTTGCCATTCGCGTTCAGTGGGTAGCCTGTTCATATCGGTCCGAATAGGGGAACCCCCGCCGCGTCAGCCTGAGCCTGTTCCCATGACGGGAGCAGATCTTCATCGTCGCATTCGGTGTAGTGATAGAGGTCTTCATTTCTCATCACTCACCTCCTTGCTCACGATTACCGTCTTGAAGCCTTCGTCCTTCAGTTTAGCAAGGACTTTCTCGGTAATCTTTGCGGGCAGCTTCTTCAATCCGAATTTCACGGTCCTCTTGTTGGTCAACACGGTACCGCTGTCTTCGTCAAGGAAATCCTCAAAGGAGGTCTTCTCGGGGTCGACAATCATCATGCGGCCTATCAATTCCTCATCGGCGTAATCCTTAATCTTCAGTACATCGAAAGTGCGTTCCTTGGCAAAGTCGTCAATGCCGAACAAATCCTTCATGGCTTGCTCGTTGACCTCGGCCTGATAGAACAATCCGCTCATCTCGTCGTTGCTGGCATAACTGACATTGGCAAGTACCAGGCAGCCGTTTTCAAAATGATAATAGAGGTTCTTATCGCTCACGCTGACACGGATGGTGTCCGTGGCATCCAAGTGAACCTCCTTGCGGTTTGCTTTCAGCATCTGCGCTTTCTCCATGATGCGCTCGTCGATTTCATTGAGTGCCGCTTGTGCCTGTTCCTTGCGCCTTTTGGCCTCGGCTTTCATGCGTTCCTCGAAGGCCAACGCTTCTGCAACAGCGTTGACTGCTTCAATGCGCTCATCCTTGGTAATGTCTGCTATGGAGTCGCTGATTTCCTGAGACTCTTCCTCTGTCAATGCCCTGGCCGCGCTGGTTCCTTCTGTGGTGGCAAACAACCCAGCTTTGACAATGGATTTCATTACATCATCAATAGAATCGAAATGGCCGAGATTGGCGGGCAGGAACATGAATTTTTCGTTGATGATGAAGTCACTGTCGATGTCATCAGCGATGACCACTTTTGGCCTCTCATCTTCGCCGTCTCTACCAAAGACCTTAGTGTCAGTAATACGCTCCTTGTTGGCTTCAAGCCAGTCAAGGAAATGGTCAAGCATGGCTTTCAGTTCCTTCTCGCTTTCCTCATGGGTATAAGTGTAGTATTCGGGGATGACCTCGCCGCTCAATGCGGGTTGTGTCTTTGTGCCGCCTTTCCACTTGATGACGCGGTATTCAAAACCTTCCACCTCGTAACCGTTCTGCACAAGGCAATACGGATAGACATGGCGTTGCCACTTGCGCTCGAATTTCAGGAAATCATATTGCGTCGTGGTTTTTAGGTCGATAACCTTGTCATGCTGGAACTCATCTACATAGCCGTACAACTCAACAATACCATGCTCTGTCTCAATGGTTGCGGTGGTAAACACCTGTGAGGCACTGTCAATGAGACCTTCCGCAACGCTTTTGCAAAACTCGAGGTCGAACAGGAATGTAAAGCCGTCAAGGGTTGCCGTGACAACTTTGTCATCCATCGTCACGGTCATGCCCTCATATTGGCAGTCGCGACCGTCAAGAAGCATGTCGATAACCTCGTTGAAGCAGGTGCCTTTGTCGGCGGCCTCCCAAGGCTCATGCGGCACTCGGTTGATGGTGTCAACCAATTCTTGCTCCAGCTTGTCACACAATTCGTCAGGGGTGAGAATATAATCTCCAACCTCCTTGTCAGGATATTTGCCAGCTTCGATGGCTGTCTCGCTCACCTTGTTCCAAGGCTCCTCGGCTGCGGTTTCGTAGTCGAGGAACTCCTGGAACTTATCGAGCAAGGATGGGTAAATCCTGAAATCAGGCTTGCTCTTTTGGCTGTTCATACGCTTGTTTGGTTTTGTTGTAAGTCAATCCAAGTTCATTGGCCTTTTTCGCAAGGCGTTGCGAGGCAAGTTCTTTCGAGTTGTAGATGTGCTGGATTTGAAGCATGTCGTAGATGAATGCGTTGGCCGTGGATGCGTCAACCACTTCTTCTTCGATTCTCGCTTCAATCATGCTCATCAAGTCCTCGAAATCGGCCACCTTCTCCTGGTCCTCCTTGCGACGGCGGAAGAAGTCGGTGATAATCCGTGCCAGATAATCGTTCTTTCCGACAGGGGTGCCATTGGCATCCACCGTGATGGGAAGTGAAATGACCGGTGGAAGGTTGCAAGTGTTCTTTGCATAGAAGCGGCTGCTGGGGTTGAAACTGATGGTGCGTACCATGTCAGCACCGTCACCTCTGGCCTCCATGTAGCCAACAAGGTCAAGTTCCTTGATGAGGTCGTTGACTGAAGATCCGCCCACCTCAGGGCGAAGAACCGTTTCGTCGCCGCGTTTCTGTTCCTGTTCGTGTGCTATAAACACCAGCGATCTTCCTGTCAGTCTCACGCGGTTTATGAAGGCGATGAACATCTGCTTTCTGGCACCATAGCCTTTCAGGGTGAGGCCACCGCTACGGTCACTCATGGTGCGCTTGGTGTCGGTACGCTTGATGTAGTCCTCCATGTAGGACAATAACTTTCCGCAGGTGTCGATGACAATGGTGTTGTAGTCTTGGCTGCCCTCTATCTCTTTGAGAGCCTCGTCGATGTCCTCCCATTTCTCGACTTGCAAGGTGGGCACCATGTGTGCGCCGTTAATTCTTGTCACGCCGCCATCGCAGTCGAACAAGACTGGATTTGGAGCGGAACATCCGAATGTGGTTTTGCCAATGCCTGGCTGGCCGTAAATCAGGACGGCCAATGTTGGTTTAACTACCAACTCTGATGGTTTTCTAATGAGACCCATACTGATTGTAATTTAATTGTTTTGCCGCAATATCGCGGTGTGGAACGGGTCGGAATCGAACCGACTAATGTATGACTGGGAAAGTATAACCAGCGAAGACTTCCGTTTACTTCCTATCCGTCCCCCATTCCGCCATCATTCCTTGCGGTTTGATGGCGAAGGATTTTTCCTCTTTTCAGTCGTGACTTCCCACGTTTTTTTCAATACTTGGATTTTGATACGACAACCATGCGGTTCAATTCGGAATCGTTGCCAAATTGAGCCGTCACACCGTTTGCCATCGGAATGAGGCGGTCTTTATCCACATCGTAGTCGCTGATAAGTGCCTGATACACATTAAATGCACGATCGCCACTCAGTTTCTGGTTGTTATAGGAGTTCCCGTCAGGTGAAGCATACCCCTCAATCCTGTAGTTACCATCGTGAGTATTGATGTATTCTGCTATGCGTCTAATCTTTGCCTCCTCGATTGGCGTGATTTCTGCAGATGCGTAATCAAAGAAAACAGGCATCAATTCAAGATTTGCATTAGTGCAATTCTCCGTTACTTGCTGCACCTCGGCCTGGCAATTGTTCAGCCTTTCCGCAGCCAATTCCAGTGCCGCCGTGGACCGCTCCAGCAAGTCCGTCAGCCTCGCATTATCCTCATCCTTCTTTTTCGCCTCCGACTTCAATAGGGCGTTTTCCTCCTTTATTTCGCCATAGGTCGTGCGAATGTGGTTGTCAATGTCGATGGCCACACGGTCACTTTCGATGATTCCCAGCCTTGCGGAATATCCAAGGCGGGCGAAAAAGGTATTGTCCCAGGCCGCATTGTTCTGAACCAAGTCGCTGCCGCCCTCCAGCCACAGCATTGAGTGCTTCCCGAAGTTGACATTCAGTCCGAGGCCAGCATCAGCCGCAAGGCCGCATTTGGTCGCCATTGTGGGATTGATAACCGCCCCAGCATCGGCAAAGAGATACATCCAATTGAGGAAGTCGAATGATGCACCAGCCATGGCCGTTCCGTAGCGATCGAAGTCTTCAACAGCCCCAAGTCCGTTAATGGAGGCCTCGTAGCGAAGCCGCCAATAGTCGCCCACACGCTTCGTCGCCAAGGCACTGAGGCCGACAGCACTTCTGCCGTGGTAGTTGGAGTATTGGCCAGCGATTCCCACCGTCCAATTTGACGCGAGGGAATACTTATGACCAGAATCATACCTGTAAGGCTTTTGCGCTGCTGCTGTCATGCAGAGAGCCAGCGCCATCAGGGTAACGGCAAGCCTCATCCCGCTACTCCTACTCAAAATTTTGTTCATTTTGTTGAGATTTTTTGTTAATAATTAGGTTAATTATAGAGCCGCTTTGCGGTTCGTTCTCAGATTGTTGAGCCTGTGGCATATTGCCTCGGCTTCGCTTTCCGTCTCGTCGCGTGTCGGTACCCGAATGGCGAGAAGCCAATTCTCCAACTCCGACTTTCGGAAGCGCAAGAAGTTGCCCTGTTTGTAGTGCGGGATCTTCTTGCCGCTCGTCAGGCTGTGCAGGTAGTTCACCGAATAGCCAGTGAGAAGTGCCGCCTCGTTGATGTCAAGCACTTCCTTTGCGGAGAGTCGGGTCAAAGACTCAATGCGATCGAGTTGTTCTTTCAGTTCAGCGTCATTCATGGCTTGCCTCGCTTTCCGTGTTGCAGAATAGGACGATGGCCATCACTATTTCGATGATGAAGGTGCCGATGTGCCACCATGCGCCTTTGGCCACAATGCCATAAAAGGTGACACCAGCCATGAAAGCAAGCACGCCTGCAATAATCCTTTCAATATGTTTCATTGCAGGCCTCCTTTCTCGCCGTTCATTTGGCTTTCCACGCGCTTGCGGATGTTGTAGAGTGTGCTAACCGAGTAGATGCCGTATTTCTTCATGATGAAATCATTCACGGCAGTTGCTTGCGCCCCTGGTTCCTCCATCATTTTGTTGTACTCTTCATAGATGGCTTTCTCGCGGGCTTCCTTATCCTTTCGGAAAGGTGTTTGTAGTGTCTGTGTCATGTGATATTGAATTAACTATTTAGTTTATTAGAACTTCTCCATCGTACCGACGATAGCGATGTGAATAGACATGTTAGTGTTGCCTTCCCATTCGAAGTCGTTCCGTTCCACATCGTCGGCCATGTGGTAGAATAGTTCCTCCATTTCAGGAGTGACGGGGAAAGCCACCTGTTTCTCGGAGTTGCCGCACTTGGCGGTGATGAGCATGCGGTTGAAGTTTTTGGTGTAGGGACGGTTCTCATACGAGCCGCCGCCATCTGTCGTGGTCTTTTTGTCTGTCATACTGCTTTTGATTTTAAATTAACTAATTCGTTTATTTTCTGTTTGAAATTTTCTTTCAGGCTTAATGGTAAACAACTTCTTTTGTTTCCTCAGCATCTTACCGATGCCGTCTGCCTCCATGAGGCTGAGGTCGTTGATGCGCGTGTTGTGTGATGTGTGGCAGTCGTTGAACACGGTCACTTGGTATTTTCTTCGTTCATCCATTTTTTATTGATTTGTTTATTATTTTGTATTTTTGTCGCGTTATTTGTTTGTAACACGCTGCAAAAATAAAGAACTTTATAATATGTTCAATGTTTTATATAAACTTTTTTATAAACAAATTTATAAATAATTGAAAATGACAAAGTTAGAAAGAATAAAAATCTTGATAAATATTCTGATTTTTAATGGCCATGCGGAAAGTCAGAAGGATTTTGGTATAAAAATGGGCTATGAAAACGAGTCTTATTTCAGCCAAATCATAAATGGAAAGGTAAATCTACCAAAGAACTTTATAGATAAACTAAAGTCCATTGAGCCGAGAGTAAATGAAGAATGGATAGATGATGGGACAGGAGAAATGTTTATCGGCGATAATGCTGTCAACAGCAATTTCGCAAAAAACATCGGCGGTGACAACCAGCAGAACTCGGGCAAGGTGATAGAGGCTCTTGCCAACCAACTGACAGAAAAAGACCGTCAGATAGCCAAGAGCCAAGAGCAGATAGACAGACTGCTTTCAATAATCGAAAAAATGAACTCATAAATAATAACATCATGGATTTCAAAGACCAATTCAAACAACTTGCTGAAAGGTTTTCAAAACTGAAAGAACAGATTCAAACCGAAGAAGCCACAAAGAATGCTTTCATTATGCCATTTATCCAACTTTTGGGATATGATGTATTCAATCCATTGGAAGTTGTACCCGAAATGGATTGTGACATATCCAAAAAGAAAGGAGAAAAAATTGACTATGCCATCATGAAAGATGGCGAACCCATTATGCTGTTTGAATGCAAGCATTGGAAGCAAGACCTCAATCTGCATGAAACACAACTTTCTCGTTACTTCGTATCGTCAAAAGCCCGCTTTGGTGTTCTCACGAATGGCCTAAAATATCGTTTTTATACGGATTTGGAAAAAGCCAACATCATGGATGCCCAGCCATTTCTTGAAGTGGATTTTGAAAAAGCAAAGGATGCCCAGATAGAAGAATTAAAGAAATTCCACAAATCCTATTTTGAAGTTGATAATATCCTCAGTTCGGCTTCAGAACTCAAGTATATGTCGGAACTCCGCAATGTTTTAAAAGAGGAGTTTCAAACACCATCTCCCGATTTTGTTAAACTTCTTGCCAAGAGGGTTTATCATGGTACCATGACTCAAAAAATGCTTGACCAATTCAACGACTTGGTAAAGCGTTCGGTTTCATCATACATCAACGATGTTATTTCCGATAGATTGAATGTTGCCATACAATCAACTGAGAATAATGCATTGGCCAAAGAAACGCCAGATGAAAAGCAACTGGAAATTGTCGATGATGACAACGATAGTAAAATCGTCACGACAGAAGAAGAACTTGAAGGATTTTACATTGTTAAATCAATTCTTCGCCAATGTATTGAAGCGGATCGTATTGTTTACAGAGATGTTCAATCATATTTTGGTATCCTGATTGACGACAACAACAGAAAAGCCGTGTGTAGGCTTTACTTGAACACTCAGAAAAAATATATAGGTATTATAATGCCTGATAAAACTGAAAACAAACATCAAATCTCATCTATTGATGAAATTTACAATTATGAAGATGAACTGAAAAATGCTGTTTCAAAATTTGTGGAAAAATGAATGAGCGACTAAAACACCTTATAGAATTGAAGACGAGCGGGAACCAGAAGGAATTCGCCGAATTGATGGGATGGTCGCCTCAATACATTACCAAATTGCTGAAAGGGGAGGGAGAATTCGGATTGAAACCCGTCTTGACCATTTTGTCTGCATTCCCTGAGATAGATGCCCGATGGCTGCTTTTTGGTCCTGGATCAACCGAAGCAAAAACTGATAAATCCGAATGACACTATGCAGACAGAAGAGAGCCAAAAGATAGTGCTTCGGTTTTTCGAGGCCTTGAACATCTTGAAGGAAAACAAGCGGATTAGGGGAAAGAAGACCTTCACCGACCGTTACGGCATCAACCGCTGGAACCTGAACACGCTCGAGAAGGAGCCAGAACGCGACATCTTTCAGGTGGCCTGGCTCAATTATCTTGTAAGAGATTACGGCGTGTCGGCTGAATGGCTCCTGACCGGCAGAGGAAAGCCGTTGGTGAAAGGGTAGGGGCTTATTTTTCCGAAATACGCCGTCTCCCGCGTTTTCAAAATCATTACGATAAAGTATAAGGAAGACGAATAAAAACGCCGTAGAAGCCGCGAAATCGCGTCAGTCGATTCTCCAAACCGTATCGTCGCCACCAAGCACACTCGGAATCTTTGAGACGGCGGCCTGCTTGTTTTTGTCAAGCACCTTGGCATAGATTTGTGTGGTGGACAATTCCTTGTGGCCAAGCAATTTGCTTACCGTATAGATATCGGTTCCGATGTCCAGCATCATAGTTGCGAAGGTGTGGCGGGCACAATGGAAGGTGATGTCTTTCTCAATCCCTGCCTTCTCGCACCAAAGCCTGATCATTCCGTTCACATAATCTGGGCAATGAAAAACAAACACTTTTTCGTCTGCCTTTCCGCGTTCCCCCATCAGTTCTGCCGCCTCGGGAGCAATATCAAGATATTCCTGTCCGTTGGTTTTTTTCTGCCTGAAAATGATGCGGGTGAATTCTCCTTGACTGTGCACCTCTCCCCATGTCAATTTTTCCACATCGCTTCTACGCAATCCAGTGAGGCAACTGAAAAGGAAAGCCCTCTTTACCTCTGGGTCACGGCATTCTGTGGCGGCCAACAAACGAACCTCGTCAATAGTGAGGTACATCCTGGTGCCTTCGACCTGCTGGAAACCTTCAATTCCGACAGTCGGATTGCTGAGGATAATCCTTTCCTGATACGCTTGGTTGAGACAGGCAACAAGTTTTCGATAGTATGATGCTCTGCTATTCTTGGCCAAAGGCTTTTTTTCCTTCCTGTAGCCGACACTGCCTTGCCATGAGTCCGTGCTTTCAAGATAGTCATGGAAGCCTTGTACCCATTCAGGGGTAATTTCGGCGAATGTCCTTTGCTTCAGCCTGCTGTCATATCTCTGCAGGTGTTTGAGACATGACCGCCAATTACCCCAATTGCCGAGTGACTCAACCCCACGCCGAGCCTCGACCATACTGACGAAATAATCATAGAAGTTCATCTTTTCTTTGGCCTGGTTCTTAAATCCGAACTCACCATTACGGATCTCGACAACACGCTTTGCCCTTACTGCCTCTGCAAGGGCAAGAGTGTTGCGGTTGTTTTCCTTATCGGCACGGGTCTTTTCGGGGACCAGGTAGAGACGGAGGTATTCATAACTCCGATTGCCGTTTACATAGATATCAAGATAGAGTGATTCGCTTCCGTCCTTCATTTTACGCTTGCGCAAACGGACGGGTTCTTTCGACTGTTTTTCCATACTGCTTGTATTTTATCATTTTTGTTGCTCATTTTGTTGCTCGACAGAATTGCGCAACAAAGAAACAACAAAAAAGTGATAATTCGGTAATAAAACTGCAATAAGATAAAAAAAGGCTGTGAACCGAGCAAAGTCCACAGCCTAAGCAGTATGAGTTGACATTAGATTATGTCCGAATTGTGTTTGTTTACTACCTCAAAAATGCCTCCTACTTTCCGATGCAGAATCTCATCATTAGTTGATAATCATCTGTTATATAGTATTTTGATGTCATATACTGTTTTTTCAAGCAACAAGGGAGCAACAAAATTGTACTAAAACAGCCCGAATCCCGTGTTGAATTGTCCTGCAAAAATAGTCATTTTTCCCATTTCATTATACGAATATACGAATAAACAACTTCACAAGGGGTTTCCTGCAAATCCATACCAAAGCCAATACCAGTGCTGAAAGAATATACCAGAACCCGTGCAACCTCATAAGCTGCCACCGTGTCAATTCCTTTTCCACTTTCACTTCAACTGGATAGGGCACAGGCACCTTTTTATATATAATGCTATCCCTCGCCGTCTCTGTGGTTTTGACAGGGACGGGTAACTGCTGCGGCTTGGTCTCAAGTGAATGGTAAAGCATCCCCGTCTCTGTGATTTCGGCTCGGGAAATACAATATTTGTTTTCCAATGTAGAAGTCGTGTCGGTCAAAACCTGTTGAATCCATTTCTCAATGGTAATGTAGGCTGTATCTATCAGTTCTACATACTCTGTACGAATGACTATACTGTCAGTCCTCCATTCACCCTCCGACCGTACCAGCCTCCAACCACGGCACCCAGATAGGAATGCCGTGGCGAAGGCCAACAAGAGGAAAATATATGGTTTGGGTAAATTAGTCCTCATAACGGAAATCATTCAAGCGGTTCATCCATCCACGCAAAAAGCGTTTGTTGGTGTATTTCAGTTTCTCGCGTTCCGTGGCGGGTCTGCCAATCTTCTTTTCATAGGCTTTCACACTTGATGCCACGATGTCTTCAAAGAACTTTTTCCGTCTCAACCAAAGGCGGTCGAAAAGGTCTTTTTGAGGTTGCCAGCCGTTGATTTTCGCCAGCGTGATGGGACCGACAACGCCGTCCTGTTTCACGCCGAGAACGGATTGGATGGTCTTGATATAGCCCTTGCCGCTACCCCAAAGGGTATTGACGCAAAGATTGGCGATGCTCTGATTCTTGATTTCGTCAGCCCGCATCTTATCCCAAAAGAACTCTTTGAGGATGGCCAACACCTCATCATCAGTAATGCGCTTCAAATCCTCAACAGTCGGAGGCTTCATCTTGTGAGCCTTCCGATACGCCTTATAGGTTGCAAGGGTCACACCCTTGTTGGTCGCGCCGCCGCTGTCGGCGGGGTCGTTCACGAAGCCGCCTTCCCATTTCAGGATGATAGGCAGCAATAAATCAACTTTTGCCATAGTCATTCAATTGTTTGTTCGTGCTCATCATTCATCTGGTCTGCTTGCATCTGAGCTTGCTGTTGTACCTCGATGGCCTTTACAATCGCATCTTTGAAGGTTTTACTTTCAAATAACTTGGTCAAAAACTCACCTGCCTCTGAAAAGTCCTTTTTGGTCTTTTTATCTGACTTTTCGCGGATGCTCAGGAACTCGACCACAAGCAGAAAGATACCTATCAAACAAGTCACTACTGGAATACCGTCAATTGGACTGAGGTGGAACAATTCAAACAACCTTGAAAAGTAAATGAGCATGTCCACGCCGAAGGCAATCATCATGCCTCCTTCATAAGTAATGAACTTTGTGAGGGTACGTTTCAAGCCCCATGATGAACGGATTTCGCCGCGCATTTTTGCCTTGTGCAATCCGCTGGCAAGGTCAATCATCATAGCGAAAAATACAATAATACAGGCAATTACAACCACAACGAGCATTTCAGTTAGAGCATGTAGATTCATAGCAGTTAGATTTGCAGCAAAAATACAAAATGATTATATTATAATCATATTATTGGCAAAATTTTTATGGAATAATGAATTTTCCAATATTTCTTGAGTTCTGCCATTGATTGCTATTCAAAAGAATGAAACTATATATAGACCAAACAGGAGTGGCTCCTGAAATCATAACGGTTCGGATCGTGATTTTAATTGTATCATTGTTATGATCATATACTTTACTAATTGTGTGTACAGTTACACCTTCGGCATCTGATGAGCCAATCAATAAAACAGTATCAAGAATCGGCGCGAACACTCCATTCATTCCAATATTACTTCTTTTGAACCATGAAGCAGGCACAGTCAACACATAACTACCAATTGTTGGACCAATATCAAAACCAACGGTCGCTTCATCATCAAACACAGACCCATACAACGTGGCAACGGTATGGCTTTGTTCATCTTTGCCTATTGTAACGTTGCCAATCATCAAAGCACGAAGATTATTGCCGTAAGACTCAGGGTTGCCGTAAAAAGCGTCACGATCTACAACCACCCATCCATAAAACTCACTTTCGGTACCATAACCAACAAGAGAAAGAATCTCATTTGAGTAGGTCAATTGAGTTGTCCTGCGGCTACCATTGATATAAATGTATTGGTCGCTTTCAGATGGAGCGGCTATGGTTCCAGTACCGCATATCATAATTTTTCGACCGGATTGCGATGGACCCCAAACAAGATTTATCGTATGGCCTGACGAGGTAATAACATTGTCAAAATTCATCGAGGAAAACGGATTTGTGTTCCCGTTTTGGAACGGGCTTCTGAATGTGCCCCTAATTAAAGCGTCATTTGCCTCAATTCGCCCTGTTTCAAGGTTGAAGAATGATTTTCCATCGCCACTTATTATTAGGTTGGTCGTGACCCGTCCAGGCAACAGTTCCGTAAACCCGTACAAAGTTACAAAACTCCGCTCTCCATCATGAACCTTACCAAGAATGCCAACGAGAAAATGATAGTAACCAGCCTCATGGTCAATCGTGATTGCGATATCTGATAACACAAACTCACCAGTTTCAACACCCTCAACACTGCTGCATTTAGCATAAAGGTAATACCCCTGCGTGTCGTCTGTTAGAACCTCCGAAACAAAGTCAGACATAATCCATTTCATATAATCTTGAGGGTATGTAAGACTTGTGTCCATTTCTTTATGTAGCAAAACGAGAACGTCCGGTGGAGTACTTGTACTTGGATTGGTTGCGCTGAAAACCCTCGTGTCATTGTTCATGTGAAAAATTGCCGAAGATGGAATTACCACATTGGTTCCATTCCTAAACTCGAACTGCAATCCTCTGTCTCCAATGAGTGCCTGCATAGTTTGCACTGTTATTGGGTTAATGCCTTCAGAAAAATCCAGCAGCGATTCCTGTAGCATTTCCATCGTGTCAAGAGCATCACGGAATCGGCGTTTGGTGAAAAGGATGCTGTCGTTGTAAAGGGTTCCCATCTCCACTTCCTGGTTCTGTACGAGGTTCATGCTGGATGCAAACCCCGCAGCAGTCAATTGGTTGGAAAGGGTGATTTCAGGAGAGAAGGGATTGTTGATATAATCCTTGATTGCGGTGATCCGAACCAACACGGCGTCAGATTGGAATCGGTCATCTTGGAAACTGACATAACCGCCAAGCATTATTTTCGGTCCGACATCATCCCAACGCGACTTTGACCATATCCCGTCAAGGTCGCCCGTAAAAGTGAATCTCTGGTCTTCATGCTCATACAAATAGCGTATTGCGGCACGGAACATGTCCCATTCGGCTCCCGACTTGGTAGCATTGTCACAAATGTAACTTGCTGGAAGTGTGCAGTTGAAAATGATGAATGTATCACCCCCAATAGGAGAAAAGACAGAATCAGGCATTTTTCTGCCGTCAAGTTCACACGGAACAATTGCAAAACGCTTGTCTTCATCGTGATAAGAAACGTCAAACTCTCGGCCAGCCAACATTCCGCTTTGGAAAACGATGGTCATAGTCTCTCCCACAATAACGCATTGCGAATAGTTCGGACATGGGTTAGGGTGAGTCACCCCGTCAATAACCAATGTCTCATTGTCAATGATGTCGTAATAATGGTTTTCCTCACTCACCACCACAACGCTACCGACCTGTCCGATACGTTTAGGATAGATGTCGGAACAGTCGATGCTGTCCTCTGCATAGGTATCAAGCGGCCTATCACTGCGTTGGATTGACATGCGGTCGCTTCTGACTTCATATTGACGCGCAATGGAGCTGTCGTACCCAGACTCATCTTCGAAGTGCGTGCCATCGAAACCTAATGAAGAGCCGACAGGTGGCAAATGCAATTCCCTGAAACCGTAAGCACTTGGATCGATATTGCGCTCTCCGCCTTGCACATAGAGGATTTCCACCGGCATTTGGTCACTGCTGTTGCTTCTTCCAACACCAGGCTTGAATCCGTTACCCTTTCCGTAAGCAAGGGCAAGAGGGGTGGCCTTGTTGTATTCCACCTTCTTTAATGAAACGCGCTTGTTGACGATTTCCCATTCTGTGTCAAATTCATTGGCCATCATCTGCAAGGCATCGATGCAATAATTGTGGTCGTAACTGATGAGGTGCTCGGTGCCTGGCACACATTCTCCCATGGTCCATCCGTTGTCGCGCAGATTCATGTTGTCAATAAACATCTGCAGGTGTTCATGGGGCTTGGCCGTGAGCGGGAATTTCAGCCTTCCGTCAACGGTATTTTTGAATTTCCAATGCTTTGCCCTTGACTGATAGGCTTCCATTGTCACGACATACTCAAACAGACGTGTATGCTGCATTTTTAGGTTCTCTGGCCTTTCAAGGGTGTATCGCGAGCCTTGGTACTCGCAATATGCGCCTATCGGGATTTCGGCATGCTCGGCAAGCGAGAAATAGAGCGTAAGCGTATCGTTGCCCATGATGGAACGGTTGCGGCAACTATTGTCGTCGACCTCCACATTAAGCAATACGGTGTCATTTGAATCGTAGATTTGCATTTCGTATTTTACATTGATGTTTCAATCAGTAAAAATACGAAAAACATGCTATGGTTCAATATACTCCATCTGGTTTGTTGAGCCTTTGAAGATGTAGCCACATTGGTTCTCAATCTCCATTTCCTCCAAGGGCAGCATGTTTTGTTTGCCGAAAGTTCGTTCAGCTATTGTGATGAACTCCACAATATACATGTAGCTGCCATGAAACTCGTAGGCTTTCATTCTGCCTGTCTGGTTGCCTTCTTCGTCCATTTCGGGAATACCAATCAAGCACTTAATCCAATTGTTATTGCCCTTTGCATCGGATTTCATGTCATAGTCGAAGATTGTAAACATTTTGCCTTCAAGTTCTTTTGGAGCAATATTCGGAGCATCCAATTTGCGGTTAATTTTGATTTTTTCGGTAAGTTGTCTCAGTTTCATTTTCTGTTCTATTTTTAGCATTAGATTGTATGCGTCTGCATGTCTCATCAGGCCGTAGTAACTCGCCCATGATTTGTCGTTTCTGCATTTAGATGCACGGGTACGAATGTTATGCCGAATGGTGGTGTAGCCTTTGTTATGGTCTGTAACGCCACGATCAGGGTTTCTGTGGACGATGTAGCCGCAAAACGACACTTCCTTTGTCAGTGGCTGTAACCTGATGGCCGAGGCTTTGGCTCTAATCTGCAACTTATACCACCAAAAGTTCTGTACACGCCATTTCAGTTGGTTGGCATCCTCTTTGGTATAGGTAGCAAAGAGGCAGTCGTCAGCGTAGCGCATTGCAAATGGAGCCACTTGCTTGCTCCATAAATCAAACCCCAGCATGACAATATGGTGGATGAGGGGTGAGGTCGGAGTGCCGATAGGCAAGTGCCCGTCAACAAAACTGACAGCAATACCGAACTCTATCAGTTCACGGTCGCCAGTCAACCCCCGCATCGCCTTGCGAAATATCTTTGGGGTGATATGCTCATAGCATTTCCTCTGATCGATGATTAGGCCATAGGTCAAATCGCGTCTGTCATACATCAGATGCTTCAGCCGATGGATGACAGAGTTAGCCCGTTCTGATGATGTGATTCCACAACCAGGCTTGCAGTTGATGCCGTTTTTGTTGTCGTGCCAGTCATAATAAGGCTTGGCCAACAATATGAAAAGGTGCTGCAAAACAAACGGGAAAAGAAAAGGCGATTTTATATGCCGAGTTTTTCCGTTCGGGTTCTGCTTAGTGAGTGTTCTATACTTGAGTTGTTTGCGGTACCAGCCATTGGTTATAGATGCCATGACGGACTCGGCATAGGCTTCCGCGTTGGCCATCATGCGCTCCACCTCCTTTTTGTTGGAGTGGCCTTTGGCCGCATTGGTCATCGCGGCAAGCACTATGTCCTTCGTCACTCTCATGGCTCAATGTCAAGTTTGAGCAGTCGGCAAGAATCAGGCATTTCAACCAAATCTTGCCACTGGCCTCAGCCTTTCGGCTCGCCAGCTTGTCTATGTATGTCTGCCGCTTCTGGGCACGGGTGACAGGCAATCTTTATTCCATTGCTCATACTTTAGCAGAAGCGCAATAGTACGCATTCGTGTTGGCTACCGTGTTGTTCGCATTGAGATAACGCGCTGACAAATTGCTGTTGTTAGCGTTGTTGCCACAGCGGACACCTGCCTGTCGCCCTTTGTTTGTCCTCACGCCTTCGGAGGTGCGGTCACTATGCCGCACTCGTGCGCTACGACGCGGCAAAAATAGGAAAATTTCAAAAAAAAACCGCCCTTTGGGGCGGTAAGGGTCGGGCGATTGCATCGCCCTTGCAGCCGTTGCACGGCGTTGCACGCTATTGCACATCCAACAAAACTTGAGCAGAAGCGCAATAGTACGCAGACGTGTTGGCTACCGTGCTGTACGCATTGAGATAACGCGCTGACAAATAGCTGTTGCTAGCGTTGAAGCCACAGCGGACACCTACACGGGTTTTCTTTCCCGCGCTACCCCAGTAGTTGGCCATGTAGCCGTAGCCGCACTCGCCTTTGCCGAAGGTTGCACCTTGCGTGACTGGCAACGGCGTGTTTGGCAAGCGACGGCGAATGTAACCATTGGCACGGGTGACAATGCTTCCTGCGTAACGGTATTTGTCCTCAAAGCCTGACGGAAATTTTTCTCCAATGTTGACGCTGGTGTTGCCTTCGTTGACCCACTTTTCTTGGTCAGGTTCAATGTAGGCTTTCAGCGTATAGCCGTAACTGCCACTGGAAGGTGCAGTCTTACACTCGCCCAAAACTTCAATTCCACCTCCCCAATATGGACCGATATCACCTGACATGTCGCATCCAAGCATCAATCCAGTACGCAGGCAGCATTCTACCGTGAAGGTTTCAGGGGTGCCGTTCGCGTCACTATAGGCGGCAAATTCACCCGTCACAATTTTGTACACCCTTGCGTTCATGTAGCCATCGGCCACGGTGGGAGGCGTGAAAGTGGATGTGGTCGGGTCGACATACCACCACACGCAACCGTTGAACTCAAACTTTTCGCCTGCGGCAATGCCGAACTCGACGGCAAACGACACGGCAATCTGAGCCTCCAAAGTCTTAGCGTGAGGACCATAGGAGGTCAACATGGCGGCCATGTCGGTAGTTTTGTATGTGCTGCCGTCTTTGTAATAGATTTTGCCGCTTCCTCCCCAATTCTTGTATGTCCATTCGCTGTCACCTGAGGCTTTAATGCGTACACCGCCTCTTGCAAGCCATTGGCTTTCTTCGCCACATGCGTCAACGGCGGTGATGCCGCTGCTGAAACGAGCATACGAGCAAAGATATTTCGTCCCCAAGGCTGTCTCGATGCAACGCAAGAATGTGTTGCGGGCGTGCCATCCACCTTCGGACACAGGGAATGGAGCCGTAGTGTCGTGGTTGTTTCTTCGTGCCGTGGTCTTGGCATCAATCTGGCTGTATCCCGAAGTCGGATAGTGGCCATTGTCGTAAAACATGGCACAGTTCGAGGCATAGCCTTTTCTTCCTCTAACACCTGTCAAACTCGACGGATAATTGTAGAAGAAACTGCGGAGCTTATTTACGGAGTTCTCACTGATGGCCGTGGCGGGTGACGGGCAGATACCCGTAGGTTTCAAAGCAAAGGTCTTCACGTCAACACCGTCCCACACATTCGCGTTAGCACCAAGAATACCGTTCCACTCCTTGCCCGATGATCCAACCACATTGTCGAGAAGAAATACTTCATCTTTACGGCCAACGAAAATAGAGTATTTCGTTTCGACAGTTTCCCATGGCATGAGATAGTGAGAGACTTCCACATAGGTGGTTTCCTCGTTTTCGGTCACGGCCTTATAGAGAGTGGGGTGAGTGAGTTTCTTCACGCCATCCACGATTGCGATACTGCAAAGCGCAAGGAAAGTCTCAGGGTCGAAAGAGCCTGCTGCGCAATATTGGTTCTGCCCCTCGTTGTCGGTGTAAAGTGCGTTGGCCATGCATTCGTCGCGCATTGCTGTGGTAATGCCCACAACGGGTGCCCAATTGCCGTAAATATCACGTAACCAGTTGTTTTTACGTAACTCCATCACTGGGCGCTTCTTCGTCTCGCCTTCCACGGCTGTCATGTCAACGATGAAAGGTCGCCAATCCAATGCCCATTCCTTATTTCCGAACACTGCCAAGGCTTCTGGGTTGTCCTGGTCTGTCGGACTGGCCGTGTTTGCGTTTTCAAGCCAAGCACCGACACAATAGAGCGGTTTGGTATATGATTGCTCATCCAATTCAGCCATGACCAACTTGAATTCCTTCATCATGGTTCTAACGCTGTCTTTGAAGCCAATCATATAACTGATAACAATCGTCCCGGTGGATGACTCGCCACCAACCACTTCTTCGGTCCCCATGTCGTTAGGCATTTTTCCTGTCGGGTTAATCGAGTGTGTTCCCGTGACGGGAGTTGCGATTTGGTAATCTACATATAAACCAGCGAATGCAGTTGCAGGGTCAATCTGTTCCTCACTGTCGAAAACGAGTTTGTAGCCGTCAAGTGTAACGCCCTCAATGTCGCTTCGGATGAGACCGTCACGCATGGCCGCGTATGTTCCTGATGTCGGCAAGCTCGCCGTGTATCGATAACCGCTCGTTGCCTGTCCTTCGCCCTCAATGACTTCGCCCTCAATCTCGGTTTCAGTCCATGTGAGGCTTGTCAGAAGTTGTGCAGCTATATTTCTCTCATAAGTTCCGCCGCCTTCAGGATAGATGATAATGCTGTCGAAGATACCGCTATTACCTTGTTCGATGCCCCTAAGGATAAGGCAGGTCTTCCCGTTGATTGTAGTGGTTTGAAATTTGCTCGTAAGGGCTGAAACGGCCACGACAAGTTCCACAGGAGTGGTGTACTCAGTAAATATATCATAATCCTTGCTCCATGCCAGATGCGCAGAAATGTCAGCCAGCACAGCGGAATTGGTCAATTCTATGACCAAATATCCCTCATCAGGAAGGTAGAATGTGTGCGGGTGTCCTGTTGCCACATGGCTTTCAACGGCATTGACTTCGGAACCGTCAGATGGGAGCGTGGTCGAATGCCAAACTCCGACAACAACTCCGTCACCGACTTTCAGATTGTTTCCGTTTCTATCGGTAATCAGATAACCGTTGTTTTTCTCTGCCGTACCCCATTCTCCGAACTCGCATTTCGGACAGCGGATGATGCATAATTTATTGTTGCCTGATCCGATAGTGCCTCCGCTTACCTCGCCAAGGAAATAACCGTTTGTTTTACCTGAAGACCATGCTGCTGGATTCAGTTGGTTGCTTCCGTTCCATCTCATGGCGTTGATTTTGAAAGCCTCGCTTTCGGCACCGCCGCAACCTCCAATGAGTTGTAATAGTAGGGCTTCTTTGCTACTATCGATGCTCTCGTTGCCCGCTGTGGTCCTTATGACGAATTTGTCTTTTACCGTAACGCGGTCGTTGAGAGAAACGAGGTCGCCAGCGATAAGGTTTGGATAGGTTCCATTAGCTGTGACAAGATTAGGGAACGTGCCGTTGGCAATGGCATCAAGCAGGTTTGTTTCATGCCAATGGTTCTCATTCCAATCTTCATGAGGGCTGATTGCCACGATACACTCATAGAGTTTTCCATCCCTCGTGCAATGGTCTCCGACAGCGTAAGGGGCATTCGGATCATAAGCAGGAGAAATGGCCTCCATGTTTGCTCTCAGATGAGGATAAATCCCTTCATCATCAAAAAAGGTTGGGTGTCCCCAGTGATTTCGGTGGCCACCCCATTGATTTCTTGTGCTGTTGTCTGACATGGCTTATTCGTATTTTATGTAGGCTCCCGTGAGGCTGCCTGTGGTTGTGATTTTGTAATATGAATACCTACTCAGATCGGCTTCAATGTTGATGGAACCGATTGGAGGAATGGTGAACTGCTTCAACTCCTCGTCATAATGGCTGTCATCGGCTGAATAATGCAGCGTCAACGTACCTGAACCAAAAAACAGGAAGTGTGCAAAGTTGGCTTTCGCTTGAAACGGCTTCACATTGCCGTTTTCCAATTCGAGTTTAATCAGTTTTGATGTGTCCATTGTCTTTGAATGTTATAAGGTTATAAAATCTATTATTCATCAGGTTCAGGTGCTATGACCTGCCTGTATGTAAAGCATAATGTCAGCGTGAATTCAAGCCAAATCTTGTCAGTAGGGTAGAAGGTCGTCACTTGACATGACTTATAATAGCAATAGAACTGTCCTGGCTGTGGGACGATAATCATTCCCTCTGGTGTGTAGTCGGCTCCTTGTGCATAGAGGACGCGCTCATCAGGTTTCGTTAGGTCGAATAGGAGAGCATCCCAGTTCTGCCAAAGTTCAGAAATTGTTGCAGCCCTCATCAGACATTTCAACCTGACATCACGGCTCTTGTATTTCGGCACGGCTTCATCGTCATAGATAACACCATTCAAAACCTTGATGTCACGCTTCATGGCCTCTTTGATATTACCATGTTTCAGCACTTCCGAAAGGCTTCCTTGCAATACACGGACACCATAGTCGGTCAGTTTCTTTCCGTCAATTTTATATTCATCGAGAGACTCTATCTCGCTTTCGGGAGCCAGATATTCATATTCAGGAAGAGGTGTGTCGTCGGCGAATTTCACGGCGAGAAAACCGAGTTCCGCTGCATAGTCGAGGCTTGCATAGGAAAGAAGACGAAGCGCGTATGTGCGCCCGCCAAGGCTGTTGAATTTGAAAGTGTGGTAAACGGATGATTTCAGATATGTAACAAAATCTTTCAGTACGGTTACAGAACACTCTTTCATTGCAAAATTTAGTGTCAGGTCACGGCTGGCAAGTTTTGGTTCGGACAGGTCGGTTTCCACGCCGTCGCTTTCATGCCATGTGTTTTCGGTGACAGGCTTCATCTTCGGCCATTGTATAAGGCTCTCGAGTTTTCCCGTAATCCAAACGCCCCACTCATCATAGGCATCATATTCGTCTATGTCGAGCCTTCCTGACAAAGTGAAAGGGTCAACTTGTGGTTGTGGATCTGGCGGTTGTATGTCTCTAAATGGCATAATGCTTTCCTTTCATCCGTTATCTGATTCTAATGCCGTTCAGCCTGAAATCGTCAAGCGTGTTGCGCATTTGTGTTGTCATGGTCTCCATATTGTTGATTCGGCTTCCCATCTCATTTATATCTTGTTCTATGTGCATCACGCTTTGCATGATGTTGGCCGTGTTCTGCTGTATGAGGATGGTGTTCTCACTGATGGAGTAAGTGTGGCTTTGTACGGCTGTCATGCGTCCGTTGAGTTCATCCACACTGTCTTGAGACGCCTGGGCAATGCCTGTAGCGGTATCGCCAACTCTTGGGTCCTCAAAATATGGTGCCAACGACTCAAGAATTTGCTGATAGTATGGGATTTCTTCATCAATTTTTCCCAACGCCTCTTGAACTAACAACAAAACAGCAGCGGCTGAGTCTGCGTCAAGAACACCGCCGTACTCTGTATCTATTGTGTACATGATGGATTCTTCAAGTGCCTTGAAAACCCTGTCGTACATCAAATTCTTAATCAAATCTTTGGCCATTTTCTTTGCTACATCCGAAACCACATTGCCAAAGTCAACGGCAGCTTGACCACTTTCAATAAAAGCATCAATCATTTGGTCTGCAAGTGAGTCGGCAATTTGTCCGAAAATGCCACTCATGTAATCAGCAATTTGCTGCATGGCATCTGCATATTGATTGCTGAGTTCTATCGCGGCCTCAATCCATGCTCTATCCTCATCATTTAGTTCTGTGTATGTGTCAAGAATTTGTTGTAATACTTCTGCATCCAAATTTCCGTACTTGTCATACAAATCATCCGCATTATAGCCCATCTTTTCGACCAATTCGGTAAGACTGGCTACATCATCTTCTATTCCGAACCAATTCCAAAACGCCCCTACATCATTAAAGGTCATCATTCTATCCGATGGATCAATATTTGCAGCATGTATCTGTGGATATTTTTTTAGGTTTGCATAATCTCTCAAATTATCGGACATATTTAGAAGACGGATATTGTCCTTTATTTCGGTCAAAGCACTTAATGTACTATTGAAATCACCAAGACTGTCGGAGCCAAAGAACGCGCCCCATTTGTCAGATTCCGTCACTGATTGCATCATGTCGTTAATCTTCTTCAATGCCGTAGCAAGGTAACTGTTTTCCACGGCTTTTCCGACCGCTTCATCTTGCGCTGCCAATTCAAGGAGATTAGATGCGACCCAACCGACTGCGTTAATAAGCGCACCAATCCAGCCACCACTTTCAAATCCTTGTATTACTGTACCTGCGAGACTTGATATTTCTTCCAATCCTTCTGCGAAATTGCTTAAATCCGACTTGCCAGCAGCAATACCAACATCCTTTATTTTTGAGGCCAATTCTCCTAAATCGTCAGCAATTTTTGAATAATCAAGGTTTTCAAGATACTCTTTACTCCTTTCGAGACCTTCTTTCCATATATCGGCAAGTGTTCTCGCTGGTTTGGTTGCATCCTTTGTCCTCTTCTCAATGTCCTGTATTTGTTTGATGATTTCCGTCAATGTCTTTAGCAATTCTTTGTAGGTATCAGTCCCGTCTTCGCCTTTCTGAATTGCATGAGAAATGGCTTCTTCAATCTCTGCCTGCTTGGCATAAAGAGTGGCAAGTTCTCCTGCAGCATTCACTTGTTCAGCCAATGCTGAATTTATTTCTGCCTCACTTGCACCTGCTTTTCTCAATTTCCCAATATAACTGTCATAAGCCTTGTTGATTGCCGCCATGCGCTCTTCCACGTTTGCATAGGCTGTGTCATCGATTTCATCAAGGTCAACTTCAAGTTCAGCACGGAATTTGGTATGTTGGAAAATTTCCAATTGACTGAGGATGGTATGGATTCTATTGACCGCATCCTGATCATCAACATCGATTTCGACTTCAACAGGCTTGCCTTGAATCAATTCAAGCGATTCGAGCAGTTTGCCAAAGTCGACACCGCTGGTGTCAACACCGAGTTCGATGGACTTGTCACGTATTTCTTCAAGTCTTTCTTTCAGGTCCGAAATTGATTCTTCATCAGCATCAATACCAATGCTTACGACTTCCTCCTTCCATTTTTCAAGCAGTTCAGAAATCTCTTTCTGTGCCTCACTGCCATCCGCCGTGATGTTCACATAGGAAGAAAACGCTTTGTCAAGCAACTTGGCTCGCTCGTCGGCCAATCCTTTGGCGATTGCCTTGGACGTATTGCCAAACTCCATTTCCATGCGAAGACGCTTTTGGTCATAGGTTTGATAGTCGGCCAACATTACATCCAAGGCTTTCTTGTTGGCCTGCGCCAATGCGTTTTCAGCAAGTCGACCGTATTCGGCCAGCATAGCCTTTTGGCTGTCGGTCAGGTCGTCATAGGTGATTGAGGCACGGAAAGCCAACTGCTGTTCTTTGTTCGCCTTCGGATGAGCAATCATCCACTCGTTCAGTTTTTCGTCCCTCATCCGTTCCACCATCTGACGCTGCCGTTCCTCGTTTGCGGCAATGAGCCGGTCATAGTCGAGTTGAGCCTGTTTGATCTGTCTGTCGAATCCTTCCTTTTGTGCGTTGATGGCTGCCTGCCTGATTTCAAACTCAGCGGCCTGCTCTTCCTTTATCCTCGCCTGTACATAGTCCTCCATTTTTGCCCTACGCTCAGCGGTTTCATCCGCTAACCTTCCATTGTCCTTGTATGAAACAGAATATGCAGCTATTTTTCTTTCGGCTTGGGCAATTTGCTTTCTAATCTCAGCCGCTTTTTGTGTGGCAAGCTCGGCATCGGTCAAGGCTGCGAGTTCGTCTTCTTTCTTTTTTTTGAAGGCTTCCCAATATGCCTTGTTCCTCTTTTCTTCTTGATTCTCCACAGGTGGAGGAGGGGTCTGCTTATTTGATTCAGGAAAATAGATTGCCATTTGGGAGTCTATGAACTGCTGACGAGCTGCTTCGTCTGTTGTATAAACAGACAGTGCGATTTGCTCAATCTTTGCTTTTAGTACCTCGGCTTTCTCCTTGTACACTCCCTCTATTTTATCGAGCTTTTCAGCGGTTTTTCTGTATTCTCTATCGCTTAGTCCTCCAAGAAGTGCATCGAAGGTATATCGCCCTTCTGATATTCCACTATAGGCTCCATGAGATTGTTTAATTCTGTCCTCAATTTGACGCCAGGCAGAAAAAACGGATTCAACCTTTTCGGCTTCGGATGCTTCTGATTCGATGAGAGAATCCATCATGCTCTTTATAGACTCTGGAATTTCATCGCCTTTTTCTAACAAGCCAAGATACCTGTCGTATATGGAAGACCATAAGTCAACCATATCAGCATTGGCACTCTCCATTTTATCTCTGGCATCAATGAGGTCTTCAACTGCATCATCGAAGTCTTCCCGCTTGCTGAATTGTTTCACAGCAATTGCAGCAAGTTGCTTCTTGTTGTAATCTTCGAGACGCTCATTGAGTTTTTCAAAGGCTGTTGCCTCGTCATCTATATCCTTTACAATATCTGGGTTCACTTGACGCAATTGCTCAAGGATTTTCTTTCGCTCTTCTTCTTGGAGATTTGCATCTTTGAGCTTACCGATGAGCATATTGGTTTGAGTGTACTCATGGCGCATCTCCTTGGTTGAATCAATAATCGCCTGTTCCTCTTCTCGTTTGTGTTTCACAAGTTTTGCAATGGCAACCGTGGCGGCAACAATGGCAGAAGCCATGAATATATATGGATTGCTCATTGCTGAGAGATTGAATGCTTGTTGTGCTGCTCTTAGCAATCCGAGTTCTTTGCGGAACATCATGACGAGGCGGATGTTGTCAGCGAAAGTGCTTGCCTTCATGACCAGGTTGGTTGCTATTACTGCCGCCTTGTATGATCCATATCCAGCAATCAGCACGGCCAAAGCATCGCCAATCTTTTCGTAATTGCGCACAATATCTGTCGTATGCTGCACAACACCAGAAACCGAATCCTGCATCTTCTCGCCGAGGTCATTAAGCATATCATCGAAAGCACCTTTTAGGTTTGAAATGCTTCCTGTGAGACCTTTTGATTGCTCCTCTAACATGCCGTTGAATTTTCCTCCTTCGCTGGTGGCGTCGATAAAGGCTTGTGTTACCATTTCTGCAGAAATAGCCCCTTTACTCATTTCCTCTTTCAAGTCTGCAATGCTTTTGCCTGTCCTCTCACTGATTTCAGCAAGCGGGTTGAATCCTGCGTTAATCATCTGCAGAAGGTCTTGTCCCATGAGCTTCCCTGTTGATGACATCTGGGCGAATGCCAAGGTAAGCGATTGGAATTTTCCCGCATCACCCATCGATATGTCACCAATAGCCTTTAATGTCGGCATAACTTTTTCAGCGGCCACGTTGAAAGATAGTAGTGTCTTTGCACCTTTGGCAAGGTCGCTTATCATCATCGGTGTCTTGACTGCGAACTCTCGTATTTCTCCAAGCATTTCCGCTGCCTTTTCCTTATTGCCGAGCAAGGTGTTGAACGATATTTCAAGGCTCTCGATTTCCGAACGAACTTTGATGATGTTTCTTGTGAAATCGCTTAGGGCTTTTACGGAGAATGTAGCGGCAATGGTCTTACCGACTCTCCCGAGTGCAGCATCGATTGCCTTTCCCGCGTTCTCACCCTCGTTGCCGATGCTACGCAAGAGCCGTCTGCTCTCGTCCGCGTCATTCTTCAGTTGGGAGTTGTCAATACCGACCCCATACCATATTTTTCCTTGTTCTTCCATAATGATTGTGGGATTTACTTCATTTCAGAAATCAGTGCCATGAGTCTTTCGTTGTTCCTCGGGTCATCGGCGCTTATGGTTTCTTCGCCGTTGCCTTTGTCACCTTTGCCTTTGCCGTCTTTCTTCTTGTGGTAAGAGGGCAATGTGGCACCGTACATGATGAGATTGGCATACGACATCTCATATAACACATACTCTATCGACAACCCGAAAGCCTTGGCCGTTCCCGACACTACTGCCCAGATGCTATCGCTTCGGTCCCCACTTTCGTCGGCTGGATCATGTTTATCCCTGCGAGGAAAGTGGTAAGCGCGAAAAAATCCGACACCTGCATCTTGCGGAGCAACAATGCAACAAGAGTATGCAACTCTTTCGGCGAAATGTCCATGAGAAGTTTTTCGACAAGTTCGGCCTTACGGTCAATCACCTTTTCAACCTCAACTTCCTCATAGGTCTTGTAAAGGCCGAAGAAACGCTGTTTCTCGCGCTTCTCAACCGTTTTCACCGTTTCTTTGAGGTGACGTGCGCCCAGGATGAGGATGGCCGCTATTTCGCCGTCAAGCGGTCCGAAATCCTTGGCGTAATGTAGCGTCTCCTCGACAATCCTTGAATCATCCATTGTCACTTTCGGAAACCGTGACACTGCCTCAGATGCCAATATCATCGTCGCCGTGCTGGGTGGTGCTATCGGGTAAGTTTGTCCACCAACATTCACCTCGTCAAGTTGTTGGAGAATGGTTTCTGCCACTTTCTTTTCTGTTGTCTTCTTTTTTTCCATTGTCGGTGTTGTTTTAGGGAAGTCCCGTTGTTTGTGTCAGAAGGCGGACTCGAACCGCCGACTCTCGTACTGACTTTTATGGTGCGCTATTGCCAGTAATCCATTACGCACCACGCTCTACCAACTGAGCTACACTGACAACCATCTAATTAAATACAAACAGTTTATTTTGGTCACTGACCAGTGTTAGCCTTGACCAAGTTGACCACCGCCACTAATCACCTGATACTTCACGGTGTTGCCTCTTGCAGGCTTCAGGCAATCGACAACAACATGGATGAGGATGCCGTCCTCGGTGTTGTACTTGTCTTCGATGCTCACAATGGAGTTGTCGATTTGGATGCCGATGCAAGTCGGGTCCTCGGGAGTGACACGGAAGGCATGATTTCCAGCAACAATACCGTCGTCATGTTCGAAATGAGGAGTTGTGTTCTTCTTGTAGAACAAATCGAACTCCAGCGTATAGGTGTTCTTCGCCTTACGGCGGTCAACCACGCCTCCGCCTTCTTCTTTTGCTTCCTTTTTCTCACCTGCATTGGTGGTCAATTGCGTGGAGTTTTCCTTCGGCGTTTCAAGTGCTTTCCAGTTTTCTCCAGGAGCACCGTTGGTTGATGGCACGGTTTCAATAGTGCATTTTCCCCAAGAAATATTCATAACGATTGATTTTAAGTGTTATACGATTTGTTTGTAAAATGAATAGGTTGTGTCTCAACTACCGAAATACTTGTAATACAGCATAGCAACGATGAAGTGCTGTTCGATGTCGGGTGCTTCCTCCGTCGAGACAGTGGCCTGCAGCCTGAACTTATAGCACGAGCCATTTGTGTTGAGGCTCTCGGCGAAGTCGGTCATGGCGCGTTCTATCTCTTCGCACCTTCTGCCGTCCTCGACCATAACGCCATTGAACTCAAAATCGGGAACATAGGCGTGTATGGTAACCACTCCCTCCTCAATCTGGTTCGGGAAACCAGTCGTGAGCATCACCACTATGTCCTCCTTGCGGCTGTCGCGAGGACGGTAGCCCTTGCGATACACATCACCGTTCACAGTATGGGCAATGGAGTGGGCTTTAACCATTTTCATAATGTCGCCTACTATTTCCTTTTCTGTCTTTGCCATGCTAATTTACTTTCAATTTCAGTTTGTTGATTAGATTTTTCACGGCTGAATCACCGTATAAAGTCGCACTGTCAATGACATCATAACCCAATTTCTTCACATACTTGGCATAGTCCATTCCTGCTACAAACACAAGCACGATGCCGCTCCCATCGAAAATACTGACAGACACTTCTTTGGCGAATTTGATCCCCTCGTTGTGGCCTTCCTCTCCGTCTTTGACAACCTCAAAATCCGAATTCTTGACCAATTTGCCGTCAACGGACACGGCATATCCCATGCTGCTGCGCAGGTTTCCAGTCTGGTCCTTGAAAGTGCCAGCCTTGTTGGTATCTCGTGCAATATTCAGCATTTCCTCACCGATGATGAGGAACTCTCGGATGATGGCCTTGTCGATTTGACGGATTCTCTTTTCGAGATAGGCGTCAACCTGTGCCTGCGGTGTCTTCTGATAGATAGGCATCTTCGTGAATCTTATACGGTTATTCTTGTCTGACACACAGCTTGCAACGGTTCAGACGATATGATTTGGAACTCACCAACCTCATGGCCATCGCCATCCTTCAGGCGTATACGCTCGGAAGTGACGGATTGCAACTCTATCAGGATGATGTATGCCCTCAACGTTGCATGTTCGCCGTTCACTCGGCCTTGCGCATTGTACCTGTCGGGATAGTATTGGCAAGGAATCGGGTCGCCCCATCTTCTTACAGGAGCGACGGGATAGCCGTTCTCGTCCAAACCGCCACCCGCCGTTTCCTGCAATTCTATCGTCCCGTTTTCGATGATCATAGCCTTGACCCTTTATATCCATAGGCTGGTTTCAACACTTTCATTTCCTCTTCTTCGTACATATCGTAGATGGCATTCGCCCGCTGCCGAAACAGAAGGCGCTGCTGGTCGGTGAAAGAGTAGTTTTGGCCGCCCTGAGACACATTGGGAGCAAGCGACAGCCACATAAGGAGGTCTGCCTTGGCAAGCATGTAGTTCGTGCTTTTGAGGCTATCCTGAGTGACAGTCGAATTCAGCGTAAGATTGCGCTTTACCGAAATCTCCTCGATGGTCTTTTGCGGGATAGGGTAGGAACTGATGCTTTTCAATGATTCAAGTACCGTTGCCATGATTCTGCCGTTTTAGAGGATTACGACCAGGCGTTGCCGTCGGTCTTCACATAGACATTGCGATATGCAGTGTCGAAAACAGGAACAGCGTCAGCCTCGCCGATAGTCACCTCGCTCTTAGGTTCAATCGTACCATACTTCTTAACGACAGTGTGGGCACGCTCGACACGGATGATGGAGTCGTTGTTTTCGGCAAGGATGTCGTACTGGGTCGAGCCGAGAATGGCTGTCTCCGAGAGGATCATGCGGTCATCAGCAAACGGGTTGCCGCTGGTCTGGCTGCCGTCCGTGAACTCGCGGGTGATGTTTTGGTCAATCACGATGAGTTGGAGGCCGTTCAGCCAAGCCTGCTTGGCAAGCATGGTGTTCACCTGATTGAGGTCAGGTGTCTCGGCCATGCCCACGGCGTTCTGCATGTAGGAGGCGCACTTCTTGATAATCTGCTCGGACGAGCAAATTTTGTAGAAGGTGTTCAGGTTGACGAAGCCCCATTTCGGGTTCATGCCATCGCCCTTGGCAGTCTTGATGATGCTGGCAAGATCGCCGATGATATCGGCACTGTTGGCAGCTCCCCAGTTGGTGCCAGTATGCTTCTTCTGCACTTCCTCGTTGACCTGATAATCAAGGTCGAACTCGTTGGCGAAGGTGGCATTGTTCGTTGTCGTGAACGAAAGTTTTCCAGCATTGGAGGCCAAAGCCCAGGCAATGTACTCCAACTCGGATTGCACGCCGATGAAACAGAAGTCCACATCATCGCCCCAGAAGCGCACTAATTGGGCTGCGTCACTGTCCTGAGCCATAGCCAATGCGGTCTGATAGTCCTTGATTTCGGAACGCTTCATGTCGCGGCTGATGCTGATGAACGGGATGTCACCACGTGCCGATTCGAAGATGGGGCGCTTCTTCCTGATGATCGTACCGTTGTCGGTGTGGATGTCAGCGGCGACGTGCATTTTCTGCAGTTGGTTCGTGAGGGTCTTCCATTCGAAACCAGTCTTTCTCACGACTGGGAAGTGCCTTCCAAAGAGGAAGGGGGTCACGTCCACCGAATTCACGCGGGCTTGCACCATTTGTGCGTCAAGCCCTTGGATAAGAGTGTTTACTACTGTAGCCATTGTTAGTCAGTTTTTAGTCATAGTTGATGATTCCCTTCAACTTGTTGGCGATGAGGTCAGGAAGGGCATTGCCCTTGGTGACGGCCATCACCCAAGCATCGGTGTCAATGTTGGAATTCACTTCCACCAGCCTACCGGTGCCAACGATGGCAAACGGCTCGTATTTCAGTTTGGAGCCACTTGCACCTGCGGCCTTGGCTTGGAAGATATAAGAAGTGTTCGCAGTCAATGCCACGGCGAGTGTGGTACCTACCGTGATAATGTCATAACCGCTGTTGGAAGCATCGATTGCGGTGATGGCGTATGCCTTGCCGTTCTCGACGGCGCAAACGATGTCACCGACCTTGAAGTTGTGACCCTTGTGGACCCTAATGGCCGTGTCAGCATTGGTTGCGTTGGCATACACCTTTGCAAACTTGACGACATGGCTCATGCCATTGGTGTCGGGCGCACTCAGAGGCGTACCCTCCTTGATGTAGTCTTGGGTCAGTTCGGCGGTGACGATGGAGACACCACCACGGATATCAGCCACGCGGTGCATGACGACTCTCACGGTGGAAGTGTCCTTCGATTTTCTTACTGTCATTCCCATGATGATAAGTTTTTGATTGTTGAACAATTAGAAAGGCTGTCCCTCAGCAGGTGCCCCTGTGCGATTGGTAATCGCCTTAAGTTGCGCCTCGGTCAGCGTCTTTGGTGTTTGCTGCCCACCCACAGGCGGCATTCCGAAAACAGCACCTTTCTTGCCTGCATCCTTGACGATGCCTTCCACTTCAAGTGTTACATCATTCAAAAGGTTGTTGAACTCATCGTCTTTCAGCCTGTCAACCGAAATGCGGTCATAACCTTTGCGCAGGTTTTCAGGCAGTCTTTGGATGATTTCCGAAAGTTTCTGTTTTCTCTCGGCGGTCACGCGGTCGCCGTCCATTGCATTGAGACGATCCATGACGGCTTTGTTGCTGTCAATAAGAGCCTTTGCCCAATCAGGCATGTCCTCTGTCTTTTGCGGTGGCGGCGGTGATGGCGGTGTCTGCTGCTGTTGTGTGGGTTTGCCGTCTTTCAGCCCATGCTTCGTCTCGTAGTTCTGAATGGCGGTTCTTTGCGCCTCTGTCGCACGGCTGTCGCCATACGATTCAAGCACTTGTTGGAAGGTCACTCCCTCGACTGCGGTATTGGCCTCCTCCTCGGTGGTGACAGTCTTGGCCAACTTGGTGGCAATCCTGTCGATGATTGCGTCGCTGACCCCCTGAAACTTGGCTTTCAGCAACTGAATGATGATTTCTTTGATATTCATAAATAAACTAATTAGGTTATCAGCGGCAAAAGTATTCAATTATTTCCAAATGATTACAATAAAAACATTATTATTTTATAAGTTATTGATAAATAGATATATAAATTCTTTCAAGTTGATTTTCAATTTAATAAAGCCGATTTTAATAAATAAATAAAAAAATTCACGAAAAAGTTTGTTTTTATGTAAAATACTTCACTTATATTTGCAGCGTGATTATATTATAAACACTTTTTCAGTATGAGATACACGAGCAAACAGATCAACAGAGACTTCCGCATCAAGGTAAACGGAATCGACAATGAAGGTAATAAGTTGAACACTCTCGTTGGTGTCAGCGGCATCATCAACCTCATCGGCGAGGATTTCCTGAACAAGTTCCTGCAACGCGCTTACGACGCTATGGATGATATCTGCGTATGCAAGCTCCGCAGAGGTTTGAAAGTAACATTCTATTCACGGTAAAAAAAGAAAGGAAAGGAAAGATGAACTGGCTTCAACAAATTATCCAAAACATCTTGAACGGTGAAACAATCACCCTCAAGAAAGAAAACTTTATTGCTGAGGTATGCTATCAGAACGGACACTTCAATATCAAAGTGAAAAAATTTAGGTATTGGGTAATCAGAGAATTAACCTATAAAACCATGGAAGGTGTAGGTTACTACCTAACTAACAATGGATACAAAAATTGAAAACTCAAAAAAAGAAAGGAAAATAACTATGAAAACTCTTGACCAGGCATTGAGAATCATCGAAGGCAGTAAGCAATTCGACTTCGTGGAAGGACAGAACGGCTGCACCATTTTGGAAATAACCAACTATTTCACAGGGGAAAGGCTTCGCTTGGATTTGGCTTACATCGATGACGAAATCCTCGATTCATTACAAGTTGAGGAAACAGAAGAAGTAGAGGAGGAATTTGAGCCATGACACCAACTCAACACAGCATCGTTGAAGGCGCTTTCCTCGCAGGATTCGAGCCGAGCAGCGAAAAAGGAATGGAGCCTACCATCTACGGAAACGACTTGTCATATACCTGCGC
>DAIOUZ010000006.1:0-5444 GCA_036759285.1 Candidatus Limiplasma sp.
TCACCGTCAACAAGAACATGGTGCCCTTCGACACCCGTTCGCCTTTCCTGACCTCAGGTCTGCGCGTCGGTACGCCCGCCATCACCACCCGTGGTCTGAAACAAGACAAGATGGCTGTCATCGTTGACATGATCGACGACGTCATCAGCGACATCAATCCTGAGACCAAGACCGCTTCGGAGGCCAAGATCAATGCCGTCCGTGCTGAGGTCAACAAGCTGATGAAGGATTACCCGCTTTTCGCTTGGTAAATTGGACTAACACATTAATTAACAATGGTCGCCCCATTACGGGGCGACCGCATTTTTTTCATCATGAAAACCACCAAAAAATACGGTTTCGACAACGAGAAATACCTCAAAATCCAGTCAGAACACATCAAGGACCGCATCGCGAAATTCGGCGACAAACTGTATCTTGAATTCGGCGGCAAGCTCTTCGACGATTTCCATGCCAGCCGCGTGCTGCCAGATTTCCAGCCCGACAGTAAGCTGAAGATGCTTTCTCAACTTATCGATGTTGCCGAAATCATCATTGTCATCAGTGCTGTCGACATCGAGAAAAACAAGGTGCGCGGCGACTTGGGCATCACCTACGATGTGGACGTGTTGCGCCTTCGTGAGGAATTCATGAACCGTGGTTTCATGGTGAGTTCCGTTGTGGTCACGCACTACAACGGTCAAGCCAGTACCGATGCTTACCGCAAGCGTTTGGAACGCATGGGTATCAAGGTTTATTATCACCGCATCATCGAAGGCTATCCCAATAATGTGGCCCTCATCGACTCGGAGGAAGGCTTTGGCCGCAACGACTATGTGGAAACCACGCGCCCCTTGGTGGTGGTCACGGCTCCTGGTCCCGGAAGCGGCAAGATGGCCGTTTGTCTGAGCCAACTTTATCACGAAAACAAACGCGGCGTCAAAGCAGGTTATGCCAAATTTGAGACCTTCCCCGTGTGGAACCTGCCGCTGAAACACCCCGTCAACGTGGCCTATGAAGCTGCCACCGCTGACCTCAGCGACGTCAACATGATTGACCCGTTCCATCTGGAGGCATACGGCAAGACGGCCGTCAACTATAACCGCGACATTGAGATTTTCCCTGTACTGAATGCCATCTTCGAAAGTATCTACGGAGAGAATCCCTATAAGTCGCCTACCGATATGGGTGTCAACATGGTGGGCTACTGCCTCTGCGATGACGAGGTGTGCTGCGAGGCTTCAAAGCAGGAGATCATTCGTCGTTACTATGCTGCACTTTGCAATTTGGCCAATGGTAAAGGCTCTGAGAATGAGGTGAATAAGATTGCTTTGCTAATGAAGCAAGCCAAAATCAGCACGACGGACCGCAAAACCACGATTGCCGCGAAGGAAAGGAAAGAAAAGGAAGGCGCTGCCGCCGCCGCTATTGAACTGGAAGACGGCACCATCATCACTGCCCATACCAGTGACTTGCTCGGCCCCAGCGCGGCCTTGATCCTGAATGCCACCAAACATATTGCGGGCATTCCACATGAGGTGAAGCTCATCCCTCAGGCCATGATTGAACCAATTCAAAAGACAAAAGTCCATTTCTTGCATGGCAAAAATCCACGCTTACACACCGATGAGGTGTTGGTGGCCCTTTCCATGCTCAGCCTATGGGACGAAAACTGCAAGAAAGCTTTGGAGCATTTGCCGCAACTCAAAGGTTGTCAAGTGCATAGCACGGTGATGCTCAGCGAAGTAGACCAAAAGATTTTCAAGAAACTGGGCATTGATTTGACTTGTGACCCCGTGGCAAAGAAATAAACCTCCTCCGTTATTCTAACCAGACGTATATGACATTCCCACAAGCCTCCTATGTCATTCCTGCAGAGGATGGTGGGAGGCATGGAATCTATAGGAGGCGGTTTAAAAAGTAAAATCTATAAATGACGGCCTCAACAGGCATAGATCCCATGCTTTTGCCCACAAGCCTTCCGCAGGGATGACATACCTGTTGAGGCTTGCAACAATCTCAGCGTAGGGATGACATGCTTTCTGAAGCCGTTGGGCTCTTTCAGATATAGATTGTTTCAAAAGTTTCTGATGGCCCTTACATAAAACTCCAGCGTTTTTAATGAGTCGCTGATGACGATCTGGCCGTTCTGCAAACGCACGGCAGCCGCCCCTCTTGTTCCCGTCTCCGTGCTCGACCAATAGGTCTTGTCTTCCAAAGTCGGGTAGCCCATCGATTCCAAGGTGGCGTTCACCGCTTCTTGGTTCAGCAAAAGGTAACGCAGCTCGTTACTCGAAGGAACATACCATTGTCTTTCGTTGATTTTTCTATGCTCTAGATGCACAAGATTCCAAGTGTTTTTCAGATAGCTCCATCGAATGACAGGGTAGTGGCGCATGTCATAAACGTCCATGAGGATATTGGTGTTGTTCCAGCCATCGTACGGATTGGTGGCACCCGTCTGGCTGTTGATGTAATTGGTTTCACACCAAGGCAAGAAGGTTTCGTCCAAGCTGACCATCAGTCCGCCCGTACCTCCCGCAATGGTATGAAACACAATGCCTTCCAAAGTGTCGTTATGAAAATAATCCCCGATCTGATAGGAATGAAAGACGGGTGGGGGCGTGTCCCCATTCTGTGGTGACTTGTACTTCTTGCACGAGGCGAAAGCAAGTCCTAATAAGACGAGAAAGAAAAGTGTCTTTTTCATCGGGGTGATTTTTCTGCAAAAATAGGAAATCAGAGAAAAAGCTGTATTTTTGCCACAATTAATTTATCAACCTATGAAAAAGTTATACCTTATTATGCTTTTCAGCCTCGCGTTGTGCTTTTCCTGCACCAAGAAGGCCGAGACTGACCCCGAAGTCATCGCCATGCGCGGACTGGTGAACCGCGTCGTACCCGAATATTCACAGAATATCGTCCTTGAACGGCTTGAAAACGACACTGTCGACCGCTTCGAAATTGAGACGAAAGGCAAGAACCTCGTCATCCGTGGCAACAATGCCAATAGTATGGCCGTCGGCCTGAACCACTACCTGAAATACTACTGCATGGCACAATACTCTTGGTTCAAAGAAGAGCCTTTGCAGATTCCCACTGCGATGCCTGTGGTGCCTGAAAAGGTTAGCCTAAGTGCTCGCGTGCCCGACCGTTTCTTCTTGAATTACTGTACCTTCGGTTACACCTTGCCTTGGTGGGACTGGTCGGAATGGGAGCATTTCATCGACTGGATGGCACTCAATGGCATCAACCTGCCGCTGGCCATCACGGGTCAGGAGAGCGTGTGGTATGAGGTGTGGAGTGACTTGGGCCTCACCGACGAAGAGATTCGCAGCTACTTCACAGGTCCGGCACACCTTCCATGGCATCGTATGCAGAACATCGACCGTTGGGGAGGACCGCTGCCTATGTCGTGGCTCGAAAACCAAAAGGAACTGCAGAAGCAAATCGTGGCTCGTGAGCGCGAACTCAACATGAAGCCCGTACTGCCCGGCTTCGCAGGTCATGTGCCGCCTTGTATCACAAGACTTTATCCCAATGCCCCTTTGGCCTCGTTGGGCGACTGGGCAGGCTTCGACAGCACCTGCTGGTGCAAGTTCCTCGACCCGCTTGATCCGTTATACACCGAGATTCAGAAAAGGTTCATCGACAAACAGACCGAGTTCTACGGCACCGACCATATCTATGGTATCGACATTTTCAACGAACTCATTCCACCGAGCTGGGAGCCTGAATACCTCAGTCGCGTGAGCCGTCAGGTCTATGAATCCCTCGAAGCCGCCGACCCCGATGCCAAATGGCTCGAGATGGCATGGTTGTTCTGGAACGAACGCCAATACTGGGAAGTCGATAACCGCATTGAGGCCTACATCACTTCGATGCCGAAAGACAGACACATCATGCTCGATTACTACTGCGAAAGACAACCTGTGTGGGAGCGCACCAACGCCTATTATGGCGTGCCTTACATTTGGTGCTACCTCGGCAACTTCGGTGGCAACTCGATGCTGGCGGGCAACCTCGATACGGTGAATGTCAGAATAGAGCGTGCTTTCGACAAGGGCGGCGACAATTTCGTCGGCATCGGTTCCACGCTGGAGGGTTTCGACTGCAACCCGTTCATGTATGAATATGTCTTCGAGAAGGCTTGGGACAACCCGCTCACCAAGGATGTGGATGCTTGGGTGTTGCGCCTCGCCGACCAACGTGCTGGCAAGGAAGACCCGAACATGAGGACCGCATGGACGCTGCTTGCCGACAGCGTATATAATAAGGTGTCGTCACCAGGCCAGACCGTCCGCATCAACCAGAGGCCGACCATGGGTGACATCAACGAATACCGCCAATACTATGTCGCCCCGACCTACAAATACAACAACATTACTTTGTTGGATGCCTTGGATGAATTACTTGCCGCTGATTGTAATACACGCACGCGTCATTTCGATGCCGTCAACATCACAAGACAACTGCTGGGCAATTACTTTAGCGACCTTTATGCTGATTATGTGAAGGCCTACCGCGAAGGGGATTACGAGAAGGTGCATGAAATAGAAAAAACCATGACGTCCATCCTTGATGACACGGATGCCATTCTGGCTACAGAGAGCGCCTTCCTCGTGGGTCGCTGGATTCGCGATGCGAGAGCCATAGGCGCCACAGAGGAGGACAAAGACTACTTCGAGAGCAACGCCCGCAACATCATCACCACTTGGGGCGAGGAAGACGCCTTGTTGAACGAATATGCCAGCCGCGCTTGGGCAGGTCTCACCGCGACTTATTACGCCTACCGCTGGAAGGAGTTCTTCAAGGATGTAGATGCCGCCATCGAGGCAGGTCAGCCCTTCGATGAAAAGGCCTACCACGAGCGTATCTGCAAGTACGAAGGCCAGTGGTGGCGTGAGCGCCTCGGCAACTTCAGTGCTGAGCCGCAAGGCGATGGTGTGGCTTTGGCCAAAGCTATTGCCGACA
This sequence comes from Candidatus Limiplasma sp., assembly GCA_036759285.1. Taxonomy (GTDB): domain Bacteria; phylum Bacteroidota; class Bacteroidia; order Bacteroidales; family F082; genus Limimorpha. Next base: position 4,954 of record DAIOUZ010000006.1, read on the forward strand.
AGTATCGCGCAGAATTGGAAGCCCGCTACAGAAAATAAGGAGTCCCGTAGGGACGATGGACATTAAGCAGGGGTGAAGCGCAGCGCAACCCCTGCTTTCAAAAACATACAACCATGAACATCACAGAAAAAGACAAAGAATACATGCGCGAGGCCATCCGCCTCGCTGACGAGAGCGTGAAAAACGGAGGTGGTCCCTTCGGAGCCGTCATCGTGAAAGACGGAGAAATAGTGGCGGGTAGCGCCAACAGCGTAACGATAGACAACGACCCCACCGCCCATGCTGAGGTAAACACCATCCGCCAGGCTTGCCGTAAGTTAGGCACCTTCGACCTCTCGGATTGTGTCATTTACACATCTTGCGAGCCCTGCCCGATGTGCCTGGGTGCCATCTATTGGGCGCACATCAAGTGCATCGACTCCGTCGCGCAGATGCATCTGAGCGGCACGGGGCCGACGACGGATACCGCCGGACTCTACTCGGGCAAGATC
>DAIOUZ010000006.1:5454-26715 GCA_036759285.1 Candidatus Limiplasma sp.
TGCCATCTATTGGGCCCGAATCAAAAGGGTGTATTACGGCAACACGAAAAAGGATGCTGCTGACATCGACTTCGCCGATGACTTCATCTACAAAGAGTTGGAGCAACACATCGAAGAGCGTTCCGTGCCGTTCATCCCCTTGTTGCGCGATGAGGCCATTAAGACCTTCCGCGCCTGGCAAAGGAAAGAGGACAAGGTCGAGTATTGAATTATTGAAAAATTGTTATTTTTGCGGACAGTAAAGGTTTAATAATGGATAAGCAACAATTACAACAGATTATCGCAGCGTACTTTGCAACACAGCCCGTGTTGAAAGCGTGGCTGTTCGGCTCGTATGCCCGTGGTGAGCAGCGCGAGGACAGCGATGTAGATATCATGGTTGTGCTTGACAGCGAAGCCCATGTTGGTCTATTCAAATTAAGTGGAATGCGACTTGATTTGCAAGATCTTCTTTTGAAGGATGTTGATTTGGTTACCGAAAAAGGACTTTTGCCTTTTGCCCGCGAATCTGCCGAAAACGACAAAATACTACTTTATGAAAGAATGAATTAAGGTCGCCGATTGGGAGGCTTGGGAAAACGAAATAGATTAATACAATTTGTTTTGAATTAATTACTATCTTTGCAGCCGCAAAACAAACTGCCGTACCATCACTGAGATGAAGACAATGCGTTGACATCAAGGTCGGTGCGGGAATCATAATCATCTGATCCGGAGGTCGTTCAAATGGAAAGGAGAATAGGCACAGTCCTTATTTATGTGGAAAACAGGGAAGCCGCGCCCCAAGTCAACGCGGTGCTCTCCCGTCATGCAGGCATTATCATTTGCCGCCAAGGTTTTCCGCGCGAGCATTACAGCATCATTTCCGTCATCTTTGAAGGCACCACCGACGAGATAGGTTCCCTCACAGGCCAGTTGGGTCGCATCGAAGGCATCGAGGTGAAGTCGGCATTGCTGAAAGGACGCGAGACACGAGACTATTAGACGCGAGACCGTCCCGCGTCTCGAAGTCCCGCGTCCCGAGTCAAAAGAAGTCAGAATTGAACAAATAAACTTAAAACCAGACAGATATGCAATTTCATCCGGAAAAATGCCGCATCCCTGACGAGCCCAACAAGCCGTTTATCTCTTCGGAAGAGATTTGGGATTACATCAACAACACCAAGAGCACCCCTGAGCGTGTGCACGAAATCATCCAAAAGTCGTTGGACAAGAACCGTCTGACGCTGGAAGAGACCGCCGTCCTTGTCAATACCACCGACCCTGCATTGGTGGAAGAGATTAAGGAAGGTGCCCGCGAGCTGAAACGTCGCATCTATGGCAACCGTATCGTGCTGTTTGCCCCCTTGTATGTGGGTAACTACTGCGTCAACAACTGCTCGTACTGCGGCTTCCGTTCCTCCAACAAGGAACAAATCCGCACCACTTTGACCGACGAGGAACTCGTCCGTAACGTGGAAGCCTTGGAAGAAGATGGCCAGAAGCGCCTCATCCTCGTCTATGGCGAGTCGCCGAAATACTCGCCCGAGTACATCGCCCACACAGTGAAGGTGACCTACGCCACCAAGAAAGGTAAAGGCAGCATCCGCCGCGTCAACATTAATGCCGCTCCTTTGGATGTGGAGGGCTTCCGCGTCGTGAAAGAGGCCGGCATCGGTACTTATCAGATCTTCCAGGAGACCTACTGCCCCGAGATCTATAACGAATATCATCCCATTAATACCAAGAAGGGCGACTACAACTACCGCCTGACCTCGATGGACCGCGCCCAACAAGCAGGCATCGACGACAACGGCCTCGGCATCCTCTTCGGTCTTTATGACTGGCGATATGAGGTGCTGGCTATGATTCGTCACACCAACCACTTGGAGGCATGCTTCAACGTGGGTCCCCACACCATCTCCTTCCCGCGTATCAAAGACGCTTCGGGTTTGAGCATCGACAAGAAGTACTTTGTGGATGACGACACCTTTGAGAAGATCATCGCCATCTTCCGTCTGGCTGTGCCTTATACGGGTATGATTCTGACTGCCCGCGAGGACGCCGCTTTCCGCGTGAAAGCCATCGAATACGGCATCTCTCAAATCGATGGTGGCACCAACCTGCAGATTGGCGACTACAAATACCACCACGAAGAAGAGGAGAAGAACAGCGACAAGCAGGAGAACCAAAACCTGCACCGCGAGCAGTTCAAGATTGGCGACGACCGCTCCTTGGGCGAGACCATAGATGAACTCCTCGACCACGACTTCATCCCGAGCTTCTGCACGGCCTGCTATCGCTTGGGTCGCACGGGCGAGCACTTCATGGAATTCAGTGTGCCGGGCTTCATCAAGCGCTACTGCACGCCCAACGCCATCCTCACCCTGACCGAGTACTTGGTGGACTATGCCACTCCTGAAGTGGCCGCCAAAGGTTGGAAGTGCATTGAGAACAACTTCAAGAACGTCGACCCGAAGTTCTTGGACGAACTGAAGGCCCGCATCGAGCGCATCAAGCAAGGCGAGCGCGACCTCTATTTCTAAAAACTTAGGTCCCTGAGCCTGTCGAAGGGCCGGTTCATACCAAGTCGTGCCTTTTGACAGTCTCAAAGACCCTGAACAGACTTCCGATTAAGGTTATTGATAGTAAAAGCCCTCCGTTGAATGGCGGAGGGCTTTCCTTGTCGTCGCTTTGCGTCATTGCGAGGAGGAACGACGAAGCAATCTAGGGAACAAATCATCTGGATTGCTTCGTTCCTCGCAATGACGCGAGGCGTATTCATTACAGATTATCCTTAAAATACTGCGTAATCTTAGTAATCAAATGCGCTCTGTCCATGCCATAGACATTGTGGTCGTGGCCGGGATAGACGAAATAATCGAGCTGTTTGCCGTTGTGGATGCAGTTCTCGACGAAGACGAGGCTGTGCTGCCACATCACAACGGGGTCGGTGGTGCAGTGGATCATCAGGAGTTTGCCTTCGAGCTTGTCGGTCTTGTTCTCGAGGCTGGTCAACTCGTAGCCTTCGGGGTTCTCCTCGGGTGTGTCCATGTAACGCTCGCCGTACATGATTTCATAGTACTTCCAATCCAACACGGGACCGCCCGCCACACTGACCTTGAACACCTCGGGGTGATTGATCTTCAGCGAGGTCGACATGAAGCCGCCATAGCTCCAGCCATCACTGCCGATGCGGTCGGCATCAACATAAGGCAGGGTCTTCAGCCAGTTGATGCCTACCATCTGGTCGCGCATCTCGAGTTGGCCGCATTGGCGGTGGATGCACTGCTCGAAGGCCTCGCCACGGTCGGCGGAGCCACGGTTGTCGAGGGTGAAGACGAGGAAGCCTTCTTGGGCGAGGTAGTTGAGGTAGATGCCTGCGCCAGCTGTCCATTCATCGGTGATGAGTTGGGCATGAGGACCGCCATAGACATAAACGATGACAGGATATTTCTTCGAAGCATCGAAGTTGTAAGGCTTGATGAGGCGGGTGTAGAGCGTCTGGCCGTCTTCGGCTTTCAGTGTGCCGAGTTCAGTGACGCCGATGTTATAATCCTTCAGTGGGTTTTCTGCTTCGTAGAGACGGCTGATAAACTTTCCGTTTTTGTCTTGCAGGTCAACATTGTTAGGCACATCAGTGCTGGTGTAGGAGTCCAGGAAATACTTGCCGCTGGCGGAAGGCGTTACACTATGTGTGCCATGTTCTTTGGTGAGTTTGGTCACTTTACCGCTCTTGATTTCCATCATATAGCAGTGGCGTTCCAGCGGGCTGACTTCTGTGGAGCGGTAGTAGATGGTTTTGCCGTCGGGCGAAAAGCCATCGAAGTCGGTGATGACAAAGTTGCCTTTGGTGAGTTGACGTACTAAACCTTTGCTGATGGTATATAGATAAAGGTGGTAGTAGCCGTCACGTTGGGCTTTCCAAATGAATTGGTCGGGATTATCAGGGAGGAAATAAGCAGGACCTTGCGGCTCCACATATTGCTCGTCACGGTCTTCGAAGATGGTTTGGATGAAGTCACCCGTAATGGCATTGTACTCGTTGAATTTCAGATGGTTCTGCTGACGGTTAAGCACACCGATGTAAATGCGCTTGTTGTCGGGGTTCCAGGTGATGGCGGTGAGGTATTGCTCGGCGGGTTCACCGGTCTTCACCACGATTTCCTTGCCCGTGACGATGTTATAGATATGCAACGTCACCTGATGGCTCGTCATGCCTGCCATGGGGTATTTGATGGGCTTGGTCGTAGCGATGCGCTCCGTGATGTCGACCAAAGGATAGTCGGTCACCATGCGTTCGTCCATGGAGTAGTAGGCGAGGAGTTTGCCGTCGGGCGACCAGAAGATACCGCCGTTGATGGCGAACTCATTGCGGTGCACGCTCTGACCAGCCACCACACCCTCGGGATTGTCGGTGATTTGGATTTGCTTGTCGCCTTTGGCCACATAAAGGTTGTTGCCAATGGTATAAGCTACGTTCAAAGTGGGTTTGCAGATGGTCTGGTTTTCAGCACCTTGTGGGATGGAAGTCATGGCATTGATGGTTTTCTTTTTGATGTCCATCTTGTTGAGGGTGATGCCATTGTCGCCCAAGGCATAGAAGTAAGCTTGAAAGCCATTGATCCAAGTCAGTTGAGGAATGCGCGTCAGGTCATTGACGCCATCGCCTTTGGTATAGCCGTTCAGCTCGTCGAGGGTGAGGAAAGAGGTCTCCTTCTTTGAGCCTGGGTTCATGGTGATGATTTCCTTATCCTTCACCTTCATGAGGATGTCGGTGTCACCCACCCATTTCAGCTGGTTGGGACGTTGGGCATAGAGGCTCCGGTTGTTATAGGAAGCGTCGGCAGGAGTGAACATTTTCTTTTCCTGTGATTGAGCCGGCAATGCAACAGCAAGCATCAGGGCTACGGATAATAGGGTCAGAATTTTCTTCATTTTGATTAAGTATTTGATTTTGGCGCAAAATTAGGAAAATTATGTTTACCTTTGCAGTCGAAACAAAAAGATAAAGTTATGACAGCAGCACAATATGACGCAATGAATGTCCAGTTATGGCAGAATATCGGTGCTATTGCCGATAATCAATCTCTGATGAAAAGGTTGGCAAAATATGTTGCCAAATTAGTGAAGGAGAAAAACGATCCTACCTTGATGACAAAGGAAGAGTATTTCGCCATGCTTGATGAAGCAGAACAACAAGCGGCACGAGGTGAAGGAGTCGCAATGCTTCCAGGTGAAGATTTGACAGATTTTTTAAGGCGTAACGGTTATGATATATAAGGTCATCATTATGCCAAAAGCTATGGAGCATTTGTCGCGCCTTGCGATGAGTGAACCTAAAGCCTATGAAAAGGCAAGACGTTTCATCAAAGAATTAGAAACTCATCCTAAGACAGGTCTTGGACATCCCGAGCCTTTGAAAGGCAAACCTGAAAACCGTTGGAGCCGTGAAATCACTAAGAAACACAGATTGGTTTATCGCATTTTTGAAACCGAAGTCTATGTGGAAGTGCTAGCTGCGTATGGTCATTACGACGACAAATGAAAAAGCATAAAGTCCCACATACCTTTGTTATTGTTTTTTGCATCATCGTCATTGCGGCGGTGCTCACTTGGATTATCCCGCCGGGGAAGTATGTCTCGGAACAGGTTGGCGATGAGACGGTGATGACGTTTTATTATGCAGACCAACTGCCAGAAGGCGGCCCTTCGACTGGCTCAGGGACCTCGACTTTCAATGCGGAGCCACAGACCTGGCAGGTGTTTTCGGCATTCTACAAGGGCTTCGTGAAGCAGAGCAACATCATCGTGTTCATATTAATCATCGGTGGTGCGTTTTGGATTATGAACAAAAGCAAGGCCATTGAGATGGGCATCATGTCGTTCCTGAAGTTCACTAAACGGCTGGAACGCAACAAGTTGATGCAAAAAGTCGGGGTGAACAACATCGTCATCATTTTGATTATGCTCTTGTTCAGCCTCTTCGGAAGCGTGTTTGGCATGAGCGAGGAGACCATCGCCTTTGCCTTGATTATCATACCTTTGGCGGTCTCGATGGGTTACGACAGCATCGTGGGCTTGTGCATGGTGTATGTGGCCGCGCACATCGGTTTTTCGGGTGCCATGCTTAACCCGTTCACCATCGGCATTGCACAAGGTATCGCTGAGATTCCTCTGTTCACGGGCATTGGTTATCGTGCCGTTTGCTGGGCCATCCTGACCGTGGTGGGTATCATTTTCGTGCTGTGGTATGCCAACAAGGTGAAGAAAAACCCGCAGTCGTCCATCATGTATGAGGACGATGCCTATTGGCGCAAGTCTGCGGAGGTGAAGGAAGAGGAACTGGAACGTTATACCCCGCGTAAAGCGTGGTTTGTCTTCGCCTTCCTGACGGTGGTATTAATCGTGTTCTCGGTACTTTACCCAATGACCACCTTGAAGATCGGCAACAACGAAACCACCTTGCCACTGCTGCCCATCGGGACGGCGGTGTTTGTCCTGTTGAGTGTCGTCACCTTGCGCAAGACGGTGCATTATTTCGTCCTCACGCTGCTCTTCGCCACGGTCTATTTCCTCGTGGTAGGCGTGTTGGGTTACGAGTGGTACATCATGGAGATTGCCTCGTTGTTCTTGGTGTTGGGCATCGCCAGCGGCTTGGCCGTCGACAAGAGCGCCAGCGACATCGCGAAGCTCTTCCTCGAAGGCATGGGCGACATCCTCTCGGCAGCGGTCATCGTGGGTTTGGCAGGTGGAATCGTCATCGTGTTGCAGGACGGTGGCATCATCGATACCATCCTCTACGGCCTCTCCAAGTCGATGAGCAACATGGGTAAGATCGCCTCGGCGGAAATCATGTACGGCATCCAGACTTTAATCAATATCGTCATCCCGAGCGGCTCGGCCAAGGCCGCTATCACCATGCCCATCATGGCGCCATTCAGCGATCTGATTGGCATCTCGCGCCAGTCCACTGTGGTGGCCTTCCAGTTCGGCGACGGCTTCACCAATATGATCACCCCCACCAGCGGCGTCCTGATGGCCGCCCTCGGCGTGGCCCGCATCCCATGGGAGAAGTGGGTGCGTTTCATTTGGAAGTTCATCCTCGTGCTGATCGTTCTGGGCGCCTTGCTGCTCATTCCTACTGTGACGATGGAATTGGCTGGGTTCTAGTCAGCTATGTCATCCCTGCATGGGCCCAGCAGCCATGTCATCCCTGCGCGGGCATGCGGGGAGCATGGGATCTATGGCTGCGTCTTCCTTTTCTCTTGAAAGAAAAGTAAGCGAAAAGTTCAAGGCCAAAACCATCGGCCCACCGCGCGCCCAACCCGGTCTGTCTTTGGCGTTCCCATGTGTGCCCAGCAGCTAAAAAAATGTGAAGCTTCAACTGAGAAAAATCCTGTTAGCAGCCGAGTTTTTTTAAAAAAAGTTGCAGATTATTGAACAAAAATCTATTTTTGCCCTTGATTTCGTGTAGAAAACCTATATCTAATAACCTTGATTTCGTGTAATTATTCAATAATACAAAGCTTGATTTCGTGATGAAAAGAAAGATTTATGACCAACTGCTCCTTTGGAAAAACAAGCGTAAAGGCAAGTCTGCCATGATGATAGAAGGGGCACGACGTGTTGGCAAGAGCTACATTGTGAAGGAGTTTGCCAAAAAAGAATACAAAAGCTACATCCTAATCGACTTCTTCAAGGTAGGCGATGACATTAAGGATTTGTTCAGGAATTACAAAGACAATCTGGACATGCTCTTTACTTATTTGAGCACCTATTATTCCACACGGCTCTATCCTCGCGAGTCGATCATTGTTTTTGACGAAATCGAGTTCTGCCCTGCCGCCCGTGCCGCTGTCAAGTATTTGGTGGAGGATGGCCGATTCGATTATCTGGAGACAGGTTCCCTGTTGGGAATGCAGATGAGCACTAAGAAAAAGTTGAAGAAAGGTGAAAAGAAAGAAGACTACCTCGTCCCTTCTGAGGAAGAAAACATCGTGATGCATCCTATGGACTTCGAGGAGTTTCTATGGGCGTTTGGCGAAGATGATTTGATGGACTTTGTCCGTATGAAATATAATGCTATGGAGCCCGTAGGCCAATCCATGCACCGTAAGCTGATGGACTATTTCCGCCTGTACATGATTATCGGTGGCATGCCTCAGGCCATCTTGGAGTATCTCGACACTAAGTCATTCGAGGATGTGGACCGAGTGAAGCGCCAGATTCTCAACCTTTACAACAATTGCATCGACCAATATGCTGGTGTTCATGCCGCCAAAGTGAAAGCCATCTATGAAGCCATCCCTAGTCAGCTTCAGTTGCACGACCACAAGTTCCAGCTTTCCGACCTCAAAAAAGATGCTCGCTTCCGCGACTATGACAGCTCCTTCTTTTGGCTCCGCGACTCCAAACTGGTGAACCTCGCCTATAATACTACGGAACCCAGTATCGGTCTGGGATTGAAACAAAACGCCAATTCCCTCAAATGCTACATGAACGATACTGGTCTTATGATAAGCCATGCCTTTGATGAGCGGGGAATCGTCTCGGAGCAGCTTTACCAAAAAATTCTGAAGGATAAGTTGGAAGTCAATGCGGGCATGTTGATGGAAAACATTGTCGGACAGATGCTCACCGCTATTGGCTGTAAGTTGTTCTTCTATTCTAACCCGTCTCGTGAGAATAAAGAAGACCGAATGGAGATAGATTTCCTCATCTCAAAAAAAGCCGTTACTAGCCGCCATAACATTTCGCCCATCGAGGTCAAGTCCTCAACCAGATTTACAACCATTTCTTTGGAGAAGTGCATTAAGAAATATACCTCCCATCTGGCACAAGCCTATATCGTGCATACTGGCGACCTTAAAAAAGATGGCGACTATCTTTACATCCCTCTATATATGGTTTCCTGCTTGTAAGGCAGAAGCCTGTTGTCTAAATCATAAATCCCTCCAATGAAAAAACAAATACTCCTAGCTTTCCTCCTTGCCCTCGCCCTGAATGTGTTCTCTCAGAGCGATTCAGTGGCTTTTGTCCACGGCCCATGGCTGTCCGAAAAGGTCGACGGTCTGGTGTTGCGTCGCTGTCAGTTCAAGGACGGGTGCCTGTTCACCTCTAATCAGCAGATTCTGGTTTGGGAGCTGGCGCCTACCGCCGATTTCACCTTGCGGCTTGCCTACCGACCAGAGCGGACCAAGACCTCCGACATGGCGCGGAAGCAACACGCCGTGGCCGCCGTCAACGGCTCGTTTTTCGACATGGACCGCCATCACCCTGTGCTGTTTTTGCGCGTCGATGGCGTGTATTTGGGACAGACCTCGCAAGATGAAGCCCAACTGGCTCGGGGGGATTACCAATATGGCACACTCGCCGTGGATAATGACCATGTCTTCATCCTGAAAAACGACACGGTGCCACAATGGGAGGATGGCCTTCCTTATCCCAACCTGATGACCGCTAGGCCTTTGCTGCTCTTCGACGGCGAGGCTGTGTCCCTGCGTGAGGACCTGGGCTTCGTCAGCGACAGGCACAACCGCACCGCTGTGGGCGTCCGCGCCGATGGCACAGTGCTTCTCGTCGTGGTCGACGGGCGCGCTCCCGAGGCTGCGGGCATGTCGCTGCAAGAGCTCCAACAGGTGATGCGGTGGCTGGGTTGCCACACGGCGCTCAACCTGGATGGGGGAGGGTCGGCTACGTTCTATGCGGATTGGGGCGGCAACCACGGCGTGCTCAACTGTCCCTCCGACAATGGCCGCTTCGACCACGAAGGCGAGCGCACGGTTTCGAACGCTGTATTGGTAGTGAGGAAACACAGGTAAGATAGCATTGTCGCAGCAGCCATGTCATCCCCGCGTGTGCCCAGCAGCCATGTCATCCCAGTGTAGTCTCAGCAGCCATGTCATCCCAGTGTAATCTCAGCAGCCAAGTCATCCCAGTGTAATCACAGCAGCCATGTCATCCCTGCGTTGGCATGTGCGGTGGCTCGGGATCTATGGCTGCGTCATTCCAGTCAATCGAAAAAACAAAGGCATCCGACATCCATAGTCAACCGGTCGGTAGTGCGCCGTGCGGCCTAAGCCGTGCATTCGAATGACAACGTGCTGAGCCTGCGCCGTGCGGTTCATCGTGAACGGGTGTTGTCGGCTCCGGGCAACGGTCATTGTGGGGGTTCCGGTTCGCCCTATGAATGCGGATGCCCTAAGGTTCAGACCAGCTCGGTCTGGAAGTTCAGCGCTTGGATCTCCATGTCGAGTTGGCGCAGCTGGGCGGAGCATTCGTCCGCCTGTTTGCCGATGGCTTTCACGTCGACCACGGTCACCGTCTTGATCTCCGAGCGTGAGTAGCGGTCTTGTCCCGCCGAGGCGGTCTCAAAGATGTTGCGCAGGTTGCTGACGCGCATGGTCAGCACGTCCTTGCGGGCCATGAGTTGGGTGAGGGTGACACCCTCGGCGTTCATGGTCTGCATGTTGGTGGCGTTGATGCGCCAGATGAGGTCTTCCAGCTGTGTCAGGCAGGCGTCGAGTTCCTTCATCAGCTCCATGGGTTCTTCCGAAGGCGCGTCGCCCTCCTGCACTTTCACGTTGTTTTGTATGCGCTGTCCCAGCTGTTGGATGCGCTTTTGCAGGTCTTTCCTGATGCTTAATGCTTCTGCGAGTTTCATAATGGATGGAATTTGGGGCAAAGATAGGGAAAATAATCGGTTGTTGTGTCAATCCTGTAGTGTCGCAGCAGCCATGTCATCCCTGCGTGTTTGCAGCAGCCATGTCATTATCTCACTTCGTATCGATGAATCTTCGATTTCCCGCGCAGGGATGTGGGCAAGCATGGAAATCGAAGATTAGCTACGCTGAATCAAAGATTTCGACGAAGTCAATCTATGGCTGCGTCATTTGGCACAAAGATTTTGCTGACCAAAAAGGATTATTCTTCCAAAAAAAGCAAAAAAGTAACCATAAAATGAAAATAATTCAAATTTAATGCTTATTTTTGCAGGAAAATTACAAATACAGCATTAAGATGGTACTTGAGATTCGTTTGGAAAATTTCTTTTCGATTAATGAAGAGGTGGTGCTGGATATGCGAGCCGCCCGTATTCAGACCAAGAAAGCCGTGGAGTTGGAGGGCAACACTTTTGCCTGCAACGACGAGCGGATGTTGAAAAGCGTGGCTATCTATGGAGCCAATGCTTCGGGAAAGAGTAATGTCATCAAAGCGATTCGCGCTTGTGTGCAGATGATTTTCGAGTCGCACAACTACAACGAGAACACCGTCTTCGGTTTTACGCCTTTCAAGTTTGGTGGCATCGGGAAACCGAGTCGTTTCCTTATCCGCTTCTTGATTGACGGCATCGAATATGAGTATTCGTTTTCGATGACACAATTGGAAATCATCACCGAGGAACTGTATTACTATCCGCATGGTCGTCGTTCGTTGGTCTTTGCCCGTGATGAAAGGAAAGGCCCCGACAAGAAAGACATCTATGAATTCCGTTCTGCCATTTCAAGGCCGATGGATGTGGCCACAAGCACTTCCAAAAAGACTTTGTTTGTCTCTCGTGCCAGCCAAATGGACAGAAAGATAGCGAAAGAGGTGTTCCAGTACTTCATTGAGCGGTTCATTTTGAATTATTTCGGCTACAATTCGTATTCCATAGAGACCTTGCTCAACCAGAACAAGGATTCCTTGTTGAGAGTGTTGCATGTAGCAGATAGCGACATCATTGACATTCAGTCCCAGCGCGAATTGAAACCCTTGACCATGGCCACCTACGATTTGCAGAACAACCAGATTGTGTCGAGGGATGAGATTCAGAAGATGCAATTGAAAATCACCACATTCCACAGGAACAACCCTGAAATCCCGTTCGACTTTCATCAGGAAGAGTCGCAGGGAACGCAGGCCTTGTTTTACATGATGCTGACCATCATGAACATCATCAAGGAGAACAAGGTGCTTCTGATTGACGAAATTGACACCAGCTTGCACAACAAATTGGTGGAGTACATCATCGGTCTGTTCCATCAGAGCGAGGCTGCGCAGTTGATCTACACAACCCATAACACCTATCTCCTCGACACCAACAAGCTGCGTAAGGACCAGGTCTATTTCGTGAACAAGCGCAAGGACGGCTCGTCGGAGTTGTATTCCTTGTTCGACTTCAAGGACTTCCGCGAGAATATGGACTTGGAGAAGGCATATATGCAGGGACGGTTTGATGCAATGCCTTATATTGATTGAGGCGATGAGGAAGGGGGAGGCTCAATTGTATTGTATTAAAATCTTGAAGTCTTCCAATTGACCGAAAGGACTGTTGGGAACTTTTTAAGCAAGGCCAATAGTATGAAATCGAAAAGTTATTATATTTGCAGGTTGTAAATGCAAACAATGCAATGAGTTATACAAGATAGGCTTTTTATGGAACAATCTATGATAACCCCACTCGTTAAAGAGGCTGTAGAAGCTATCAAGACGGCTATTCAGCAGACCCGATACAATGTCATGCGTCATGCCAATAAAGAGCTGCTTTCGTTGTATTACGGTGTTGGGGGATATTTATCGCAGCAAGCATCGGTTGCAAAATGGGGTGACAAAGTTCTTGATAGTATTTCTGACCAGTTACAACAAGAGATGCCAGGCCTTCGTGGTTTCTCGAAAGGAAATATTAAGAAGATGCGCAAGTTCTATGAGGAGTGGATGCCGATCTTTGGTTCGCTGTCAACGAACCAAAATGACCCGATAAGCATTGTCACTGACTCGATAAACGCATTCTCTGACCCGATAAAACAACAAAACATGCCTGAAGCCATTGAAAGGGCGAAGAGATTGGAGGAATATAAGAATCCTTCCACTTCGGTCTATCGGTTGATTGAGGCGATGGAGAGGGGATAGGCTCTCGCGAGTTGGCATTAACTTGATTGTATATACAATTCCGTCGCTTTATAGGATGAAAGAATTGTGGAGGAAGAGTTTTAAGATTATCAAATATTAACTTCATAATGATTCAAAAAAAGAATGACGGAATGTTTGGGGTAATTTATATCTTTGCATCCGAATTATTAGATGTTTTTAATGCAAGTAAACTGTTTTATTAACGGTAGATGTGAAGAAGTACTACGGTCTTTCGATGATTGTAGCGTGGACTTTGTACTTACTTCTCCTCCTTATGCTGATCAGCGTTCGTATGCGGTGGAAAATGCATCCATTAAACCCGATAAGTATGTGGAATGGTTTGAACCCATGGCACGTGAGATTTATCGAGTTTTGAAAAACAATGGCAGTTTTGTGTTAAATATCAACGATAAAGTAATTAACGGATTTCAGCACACATATGTCTTTGAACTTGTATTATTCCTTTGCAAAGAGATAAATTTTCATCTCGTTAGAGATTACATTTGGTATAATCCTTCTACTCCTCCAAACATTTACGGTACCGGAAAATATGGACGGACCAAAAAGTCTCATGAATATTGCTTTTGGTTTAGCAAAGGTGATAAATGGACTTTTAATTTAGATCCTATTCGTAAGAAATACAGCCCGGATATGGCGAAATATCTTGAAGGTAAAGGAAAAGGTGGTCGAGAAGACAATATTCGTCCCAGCACTCATTCGTTTAATTGTGCTGTTAAGTGGACCGATCATGGAGGCGCAGATCCAGGGAGTGTCATTTCAATTGCAAACACTAGTAGTAATGACACATTCTTCAAACTTTGTAAGGAAAGGGGTATCCTTCATCCAGCTCGTTTTCCTGTTCAGCTAGCGGAGTTTTTTATTTTGTCTGGAACGAATGAAGGAGATTTAGTATTGGATCCCTTCTCGGGTTCTGGAACCACTTGTTTTGTTGCTAAAAAATACAATCGTAAGTGGATTGGAATAGATGCAAATAAAGACTATTGTGAACTTGCTCTAGAAAGAATGAATCTTGATTTATGAATTTGGAAGATAACATATTTGCCGTAGAATGCATTGATGGGGCGAAAGGGTTGTTGACTCTTCCAGATAAGTCCATCAAATTGATTTATGGTTCTCCTCCATATCCTAATGCTGACCGTAATTATGGCAATTGGTCGTCTGATGAGTACATTGCCAAAATCACTCCTTTCATAGACGCGGCAAAACAGAAATTGCGAGATGACGGTTTTCTAGTTATCAATATCAAAGCAAATCGAGAGCGTGCAACATCTTCTTTGAATAGTAGACGTTCACTTGTAGTTGAGAAGTTGGCAATTCTTCTTGAGGAAAAATGGGGCTTTTACTGTGTTGACATAGAGATTTGGATTAAAGACAATCCTGTTCCTACAGGTCTAAGAGTTGCTTGTCAAGATGCATACGAACAGAATCTATGGTTCTCTGTTAGTCCAAAATGGAAGATTAATCTTGACGCAATAAGAAGGCCTTATGATGCAGAGTCTTTAAAGGCCTATGCCAATAATGAATACAAGCCGCGCCACAACGGTCTTTCATATGTGCGCAAAGCAAAACATATTACGCCAAATCCTAAAGGTGCTTTGCCTTTGAATGTCATCAAAGGTGCTGTGTCAGGAAAACAGGGAGAACACCAAGCCATGCAACCTGGCTATATCCCTGAAAAATATATTTTAGCAACAACATCGAAAGGCGAGTTGGTCGTAGATCCTTGGGTGGGTTCTGGAACAACTGGTTACGAGGCCATTAAGCATGGAAGACAATTTATTGGGTTTGATATAAACCAAGAGTACGTTGCGTTATCAAATGGGTTACTCACCGAATTAATAGATATCATGTCCACTAAGGCAAAAGTCTCAAAACAAAGGGAAATCATTCAGCGGAAGTTTGTTGAAGCACTTGGGGTCGCAGTGGTTGGTCATAGCGATTTTGATGAAAGGCCACTGGCTGTAGACATTACCGACCCAATTCGCACTAAACTTATTGTCTACATTTTTCCTGTGACTCATCCTCCTGGAGGACGCTCAGCTGATGAATACAAGTTCAATCTTGCAGCCCCAAATCAGGAAAGAGGGCAAAAAGGCAATTTCGACGATTCTGAAGGAATTGTTATTTTGGCTTCATACGAAGAGGATCTTGATGTGTTTGTACTTTACGATCCAGAGAAGCATAAGAATTTCGCATACAATGCCAATGTTCAGTGCAAGAGTTCTTTGTTATATGATGCCTTAGACAATAGAGTTGCATTTGCAACGAAAAACAATGGTGAGGTATTGATGGCAGCAAGACCAGAGTATTTATTACAAGCATTAAGACACCGATTATTTGATTAAATATGAGCCTCAAAAATTTCAATTTTCAAGTTAGTTATAGCAAAGATTCTGATAACATCGCTGAATCTTTCTATCTGCCTTGTTTATCAAATTCGATGAGGTATGATAGAATTTCTGGTTATTTTGGAAGTACCATTTATATATTAGCTTGGAGTGCATTGAAAGATTTTGTGAAGAACGGTGGAAAAATGAGAATAATATGTTCACCTTTCTTAACAGAAGAGGATCAAAAAGCGATTGAAGAAGGGCATGAATCTAAACAGAAAGAGATTTTAAGGGCATCATTACAAAAAGAATTCGAAAGCTTGTTCAATAACGATTATCTTTCTGCACCAAGTAGAGCTTTAGCTTGTCTAATTTCAATGGGGGTTATCAGCATAAAAATTGCTGTTGGGAAGTCTTCAATGTCTTCTGAAATTAAGCGTTTGTTTCATGATAAAGTTGGCTTGTTTTACGATTCAGAGTCAATAGTTGGATTTAGAGGAACAATTAATGAAACTTTTAAGGGACTATCTGATGACGGTAATATTGAATCCATAGATGTATTCCCTAATTGGGTCGGAGGCAGAGACCAAGAAAGAGTTTTATTGGCAAGCAATCATTTTGAAGAACTATGGAATAATAGAATCCCAGATGTTTCCTTGTATGAAATTCCTGAAGAGATTTTTAATCAAGTAAAAAGTAGAGCAAAGACAGCTGACTGGGAAGTTTTTATAGATGAAGTCTCCGTTTCAATTAATCGTGCCAAGAAGTGGGCGGCAGAGAAAAAGAAGGGAGGTAGAATTCCAAAACCGCATCAATGTGATGCTTTGGATAATTGGGTGAAGCAGGCATATAGGGGAATTTTTGAACATGCTACTGGCAGTGGTAAAACTTATTCTGCCCTATGTGCTATCAGGAAGTCTCTGGAGGAACACAAATCAGTAATTGTATTGGTGCCTTCAACAGATTTATTAAAGCAATGGGATGAGGAGATGAAAGAAGCATTTTCTGATATGACAATACAGTTCCTCCCATGTGGAGACAATAATAATGAATGGAAAAGAGAAGGTGTACTTAATCTGTGGACGCGAAAAAACGAAGATTTTAATATGGTGACTTTAGCTGTTATGGACACAGCTTCGTCACCAGAGTTTATTTCAAGGGTTGTTAAGGGAGAACATCTTTTTGTTGTTGCTGATGAAGTTCACCGAATGGGAAGTCCTGCTCGGAGACAGTTCTTCTCAGTAAATGCTGGCTATAGATTAGGGTTGTCAGCAACTCCACGACGTTATGGTGACCCAGAAGGCACCAAGGCAATCATTGATTATTTTGGGCCTATTATACAACCTCCTTTTACACTTGAAGATGCTATTAAGGCCGAGGTCTTAACTCCATATTTTTACAAACCATGTCCTGTTTCTCTGAACGAAGATGAACAATCTGAATGGGATGACCTAACAAAGGAAATCAAAAAACGCTATGCAATTATAGCCCAAACAAAAGATAAAAAAGCGATGGACGACCACCGCATTCAATCTTTAATGATAGCTCGTTCAAGGATCCTAAAAAAAGCTAAATCGAAGATTTCGCTAGCTAAAGATATTATTAGGGAAAACTATCAAAAAGGGCAGAAGTGGATTGTCTATTGTGAAGATATTAGCCAACTTGAATCTGTATTAACCGCCATTAATTCTTTGCCAGAGATTCATGCATTTGAATATCATTCTGCTATGGAGGGCGATAGGGTTGAGACTCTAAAATTCTTCAATAGAGTTGGAGGAATTATGGTTTCTATAAAATGCCTAGACGAAGGAGTGGATATTCCTTCTACTTCCCACGCCCTAATCCTTGCTTCTTCTAAAAATCCGAGGGAATTTATTCAACGAAGAGGTCGAATTCTTAGGCGTTCCCCTGGGAAAAACTACTCACGTCTATTTGATGCGATTGTTATCCCAAACAAAGTGGATGAAGAAGATTCAAAAGATGCCCGCCTAAATATCGTTGAGGCTGAACTTTGTCGTGCAATCCAATTTGGAGAGTGGTCAGATGATAAAACCTGTGTTACAAAACTTAAAGCATTAGCCATAAAATTCGGATTAAATTATAACGCCATAAATGAAGGAGGACTTGAAGATGAATATTGATTTAGATAGTCTAAAAAGCATTATTAAAGGTATCAGAGATGAAAAATACCCTGACATTCCAGACACTGTCATTGACAGAATCCTATCATCTGCATCAGAACACCAAGATGATCCATCCGCATCCTTGCCTGAAATAAGGGCAATTGTTAATGAATACATAAAATCCAAGTAAATACTATTACTATGCTTCGTTTTAGAAAACTTGAGATAACCAACTTTGGGCCTTATCAAGATACCCAAGTTGTCGATTTTCCATCAGATGATGGAGTCGTGATAATTTGGGGCTTTAATGGCTTCGGAAAAACAACAATAATGAAGGCGATACGATATGCATTATGGGGCAATATTGTTGATGAACATGGAAATGAAGAGTCTATTGCTTCTTATGTGAATTATGAAGCGGTAGAGAGAGGCGAAAATATGTCCGTCGTTTTACATATTGAGTATGACAATCAAGATTACATATTAACTCGCTCTTTAGAAAGGAGGATAGGAACTTCAGGGACAAGTGATGCTGATTATGCAATCGAAGTATTCCTTCAAAAAGGTGCTGATATAGTATCTCCAACGGAAAGAGATCATTTTTTGAAATCTGCAATACCAGAAAGCATATCGCGATTTTATCTTTTTGATGGTGAGGTGCTTCAACAATATGAGAGTTTACTTAAAAGCGGGAATGACAACACTCTAATTAAAGATTCAATTGAGAATATTCTTGGTCTGCCTATTCTTGAAAACAGCAAAGATAATATGGATCTTGTGCGTCAAGAGTATTCAGATGCATATAATAAGGTATCTACTGCAGATTCTAGGACAAGGCAGGCTGGAGAAAAAATTAAAAAACTGGAAGAAAAAGAAGAGGAGATTAAAAATAGCATCGCAGATTTAAAAAGGCTTAAGGATAAGGCTGTAAATGATTTGGGCTCGATCGACTCGCAATTAGAGAATACCGAAACATATCGCAATTACACTAAAGATATTAATTCATGCGAAGAATTTATTAACAATTGGCAAGATATGGTTGAAGAAAAAGAAGGTATGGTCGGTGAGGAACTAGATAGTTTATGGGAGGCGCATTTTAAGGTAGTCGTAGACGCTGAGATTAACCGAAAAGAGCAGGAAAGTAGTGCCTTATCTAAAACGTTATCAAAGCAGACGGAAGAAAAGGTTGTTAGAGACATATTGTTGAAATTGGTAGCAGAACATCCTGAAGGATGTAATTGCCCTATATGCGATACGATTATTGATGATAAAAGTATTTCTCGTATAAAAGAGGCGTTAAAAACTAAATCTGTATTCATTGATTCAGATTTACAAAACAGAAATTCTCAATTAATAGCTGAAATTGGCATTTTAAAGGGCTTAAAATGGGAAGATCATACAGAAGTTATTAAAACAACCATAAAGGAAATAGAAAAGCTCAAAACCAAAATTCAGCTAAAACTGATTGAAAAAAAGCGTGTAGAGGATGAACGTCGGAAGTTGGGGTTAGATAGTGAGGACAGTACAATCCAAGGACTTATTCCTGAACATGATAGGCTAACTAAATTAATAGAGACGTATCGTGATGGAATAAAGGATGCTCAAAATGAGATAGAAGAAAACAAAAAAGCGATTGGCAAGCTTCGTGAGAAAATAAAGAAGGAACAGACCAATACTGCTCTTGAAGTCGCCCAAAACGAGTTGGATAAATGCCAAGATGTCTGCAATTTGTTTGATGAAGCGATTGAGAGATTCAAGCTTAATCTGAAAGAGAATGTACAACGAGATGCCACAGAATATTTCACGTCAGTCGCTCATAATTCTGATTATAAACAGCTATCAATTAATGAGGAATATGGCCTTGAAATCCTAACATCTAATGGTGTTAAGGTGCCGCATAGATCATCTGGGTATGTTCAAGTTGTTGCAATTTCTCTTATTGCAGCGCTACACAAAAATGCTCCAATCTCGGGACCTATCGTTATGGATTCTACTTTCCAACGCATAGACCCACGGCATAAAAGCAATATACTATCCTCGCTTCCAAATCTCGGGCGCCAAGTAATTGTTCTGGCGTATCCAGAGGAAATACAAGAAAATATGGCCAGGAATGTGTTGAAAGGAAAGCTGAAGAAAGAAGTTACATTAGAACAGATTTCATCATTCAAAACAATCATAAAGTAATATGTCAGACTTAACTAATATTCGTATTTCCGCAGAGGCCACTGAAATAGCAAAAGCTCTTAGTTCGCGGTACTACTTTAGAGATGCATTATCATTTCTCCAATTTGCGATGTCTTATGCTATGTCTAAGTATTTGGAGGAAATAGATTTCGACACCTTGGACACGGAATACGATTCCTCGGGGCTTAATTATAATGTCGGCTCTATAAAGAAAGCGCCATTAATTACCACTGCTTTCAATACGATTTTCCCTGATTGTACAACGCCATATCGATACATCAGGGTTCTGATGATTTATGGCACATATAAAATTAAAGAACGTATTGAAGCAGGGGAAGATTTTTTGGATATTATATCTGTTGCAAGGAATGAATGATTAAAAGATATTTATTGTCTCGATGCATCAAAAATAACGCCTATTACTCATCAGTTCCAAAAATAGAACATAAGCCAAATTCTTGTGGAACAAATAGTTTTCGCCCCATCCCCTTGCGGGTTCATGGAAAAGTTGTAATTTTGCAGCGTGAAACGCAGATCGGCTTCGGCGTGGATTAACTGCGTTTTCGATAAAACAACCGATGGACGGGAAATGCCGGATAGCAAGCCCCTTTGTAACTCCGTCGGTTTTTTTATGTATTTATTGCGGTGATGCAATACTGAATCTTCATTCCTGTCTTCTTTTTGACTCCAACGGTAAGTTTTGCGGTTCCTATGCCAACCAAAGGGCATTCCATAATGATCATTTCGGAAAACGCACTCTGATTTTTGATGTCCATTTTTATTGGAGAAGGTTTATCGACTTGATAGGCGCTTTTTAAGATGATATCAAGTTGCAGTACCGCCAATGTTGAAAGATAGTTCTTTGCAGCATGACGCATGGTTTCAGTAATTGACAAATACCTGACATTTATGTTATCGTTTAGATTAGTATTGAAAACTGCTTTTGAAGGGTTCGTTTCATACCAACGTCTATAGACATCGGAAATAATGGTTTCTCTTGCTTTGATGTCTTCTTTGGTATTCTCCATAGGGACTTCAATGGTCTTGTTGTCATGTGTTTCCATAGTGGTTCGTTTAGTAATATGCCGCAAAGAAAAGCCATCTGTCAAGACTAAGCCGTTGAACAAACGTTTGTAGTCGACTGTAGTCGTTTGTTGTCGTTTGCTGTCGGGTTTATTATTATTGATAATCAAAATGATGGTTTATACGCATTGGACGGCTCCGCAAAGCATAGATCTTACAGGCATTCTACCCATAGATCCCATGCCACGCACGTTTCCACGCAGGGATGACATGGGCAGAAAGGCAGGGATGACATGCCTTGCGGAGCCTGCTGGAGCCTAAAGAATTTTCCTTTGTGCACTTGCGGGTTCACGGAAAAGTTGTAATTTTGCAATGTCGTTCTGAAAGGGAGTGTCTTTCAGGCAAAAGACGGCAACGAGTGCAGTCCTGCCGACTAACGAGAGTAACGGATTACATGTCTAGTAGAACAATCCGACCATGGACGGTCCAAACCAAAGTGAGGTACTGTGAAACTTGGTCGGTAAATACAACCGACGGACGGGAAATGGCGACTGCCAAGCCCTTTATAACTCCGACGGTTTTTTATGTCTCTATCGCTGTAATGCAGTATTGAATTTCGGCTCCGCAAAGCATAGAACTTACAGGCTTTCTGCCCATAGATCCCATGCCACGCACGTTTCCACGCAGGGATGACATGGGCAGAAAGG
>DAIOUZ010000006.1:26815-32962 GCA_036759285.1 Candidatus Limiplasma sp.
CTAAAGAATTTTCCTTTGTGCACTTGCGGGTTCACGGAAAAGTTGTAATTTTGCAGGCAGAAATAAGCCAGGGATCAGGTATGACCTTCCGAAAGTCCGCGCGGTGGCCTATCGTTTCAGTACGACTTACCTCCTGCATTCTGCGGCATGTTATAACAAGCCGAGAGCAGATCTGCAAACAAATAAGTCGGGTTAATTGCTGTCGGCTTTTCTTATTTCAAAAAATGAGTATCTTTGCAAGCGATATGACGCAGGAGAACAAGGACATATTGTTGAAGTTGCTCAAGCAACATAAGGCGCTGGGCATTTCGGATCAGATCGACTTCGAAAAGTTTTATCTGGATTCACTCATTTCCAATTCCGTGGCTCTTGCTGATTCTGAGTATGGCACTGTGATTGACGAGAAAATGGTCGATAAATGGTCGATAAAACCTTCCTTGGCGGAGAAACTGGTCGATATTTGGATTTTGTTTTAATCAAAACCTATTGCTATTCAAATTATTTTATTATTTTTGCATCGTTTTAATGACATATTAAAATGAAGCAAGATGAGTGAAATAAAGAACATCGTGATTTTAGGGAGGACCATTCGTTTGCAGGAACGAAGCAAGGCTCAGATGAAGGGTGCCACGGTGGGCGACTTGATTGCATACCGCTTTTACGACGGGGTTTATCTTGGGGTTCCTTTGCTCTTTGCCGAGCCTAAGGGTGAAGTCGCTTCGCCGCACAACTTGTCGATAACGGCCGGCAACCTCACGTCATTATTCAACCTTCCCACGGTCTTTCTGCTTGCGTCCTGTCCGGCCTACGAGCGGCAGCGTCTCATCGACAAGAACGTGTTTTTCGTCGTTTCAGAGAAATATGCGCATCTGCCCATGCTGGTGGCCAACGAGCGTATTCGCAGGACGAAAATAGCCAAAACCCTAACTCCCGTTGCCCAATACATCTTGCTTTATCACCTGCAGGTGGAGAGTCTTGAAGGAATGGCAGCGCTCGACATGGAAGGAAAGTTGCCCTACGCCTACACAAGCATTACACTGGGCATCACATGTCTGGCCGATTTGGGCCTGTGCGAGAAGGTGGCCGATGGATCAAAACGGAAAGTGATGCGTTTCCAAAAAGCAGGAAAAGAGTTGTGGGAACGGGCCTTGCCTCTTATGGTCAACCCCGTTGAGCAGAAAATCTACTGCGACGAGTTCCTGTCCAAAGCATCCTTCCCCGTGTGTGGCATCAATGCTTTGGCTCACTACACAAGGCTCAACCCCGACCCAGAGCGAATCATCATGATGGGCATGGAGCGGTTTCGTGAGTTGAAGGCATCAGGCGCACTAGTCCGGCCTAATGAATTTGACGGAAACGTGGTCATCGAGGCTTGGAAATACCCTCCTGTCGCAAAGATGGGCGAAACGCCCCAGTGGGTCGATAAACTGTCATTGGCACTTTCGTTGCACGACGATGACGACCCGCGTGTGGAAAAAGAAGTTGAACTAATGATTGAGAAGTTATGGTAAAGGGATTGGAAATGTTCAGAAAGGCGATGATGCCTTACAAGGAAAACTTTGTAATCATCGGAGGAACGGCCTGCGACATTCAACTGACGGGCACCGCTATGCGCCCGCGCGTTACTGATGATATCGACATTATCGTAGTGGTCGAGCGGTTGACACAAGAATTTGTCAATGCCTTCTGGCAATTCATTCACGATGGTAATTACCGGGTGGGGAAACGCATCAATGAAGTAGGAGCATCAGTGTATGCACTGTATAGGTTTACTTTACAAGACGAGAACTTGGATTATCCTCAGAAAATAGAGTTGCTTTCGTGGCATTCGGATTTGTTGGGAGAACCGTCGGGTTTTCATATTGAGCCTATCCCAACTGACGAGTTGCACCAAAGCCTGTCGGCCATCATCATGGATGATGATTTCTATGACTTCACCGTCCATCAGGCAGAAGAGGTTGACGGCCTGTTGGTTGCTAACAATTTGGCTTTGATAGTGTTGAAGGTGAATGCCTATCTGAATCTCACAAAAGAGCGGGAGGAAGGCAGGGAAGTGAACGGTAAGGACATCAGGAAACATCGTTCGGATGTCTTAAAACTCGTTGCCGCCGGTGCTTATCCAGAGCCTGTTGTAGTGGTGCCGAAGATCTACGATGCCATCCAATCCTTCGTTGTTGATAACGAACAAAACACAAAGGCATTGGCGGATGCATTGGGTGTGTCTGAGGATGACGTGCATGCTTATTTGGAAGTTCTTCGTGATGAAATCTTTGAACCAGCATAGCCTATGAAAATACAATTTGCATCGGATTTACATTTGGAGTTGACGGGCAACAGCCGTTATTTGAAGCAACATCCGCTCCCGGTGGCAGGCGATGTGCTGTTGCTTGCGGGCGACACCATATACCTTGGGCAGGAACACATGATGAAACATCCTTTCTGGCAATGGGCTGCCGACAATTTTGAAGAGGTGATTGCCGTTCCGGGAAATCATGAGTTTTATGCTTACTATGACATTGCCTCATTGCCCGATTCATATCAATGGGAATTGTTTCCGAATGTCCGAATATGCTCAAATACGGTGGAGCATGTTGGAGACGTGGATGTTATAGCCTCCACGCTTTGGGCGCATATCGATATCCAAAACGCATATCATACCGAACAAAGTGTATCTGATTTCCATCGCATTATGTATGGGGACCACTCGCTGACGGCAGCCGATTTCAACAAAGAACATGAACGGTGTTTCCAATTTGTCAAGCAAGCCGTTGCAAATAGCAAGGCAAAAACGAAGATTGTGCTTACCCACCATGTGCCGACTGGACTTTGCACAGCTTTTGAGTTTCAAGGCAGCACCATCAATGGGGCGTTTACCGTAGAGTTGGGCAATTACATTGCCGATTCCGGTATCGACTACTGGATTTATGGGCATTCGCACCGTAACATCGAGGCGCAAATCGGTGACACTCACATTGTCTCTAATCAGTTGGGTTATGTCTCATACAGAGAACACCTTTCTAACGGCTTTAAGCCTGGTAAAATGATAGAGATAACCAACATAGAAGGGTGAATACCATGAACCGCCTCCTCCATCTCATCCTCCCTTTGCTCCTAGTCGCAGGTTGCCAAAAGCAGCCCCCGCAGCCGCAATGGAACCTCACCCACACCGCTCCCGCCCAGCTCTGGGAGGAATGCTTCCCCTTGGGCAACGGCCATCTCGGCATGATGCCCGACGGCGGGGTGGAGGAGGAGACCATCACGCTGAACGACATCACCCTGTGGTCGGGCGCACCGAGCGACGACAGCAACCCCTTGGCCTTAGAATCCCTGTCCGAGATCCAAAGGCTGTTGAAGGAAGGCAAGAACGACGAAGCCCAAAACTTGATGTACGAGACCTTCGTCTGTGGCGGCCAAGGCTCTGGCCCCGGGCAAGGCGCCAAAGTGCCGTTCGGCTGTTACCAGACCTTGGGCAACATGACAATCACCTACCATTATCCCAATGATGATTCCGTGAAAAACTATCAGCGGACGCTTTGCCTCAATGATGCCACACACAAAGTTTCCTTTGAAAAAGGCGGCCAACGCTATGAGCGCGAAAGCTTTATCTCTCGCGTTGATGATGTTTGTGTGATAAAAATTAAGGTCCCTGAGACCGTCGAATCTAAGGTCCCTGAGCCTGTCGAAGGGCCGACCATAAGCAATAAATCTACTACAAAGGTCCCTGAGCCCCCGGTTCCTGAGCCCGTCGAAGGAGTCGAAGGGCCGACCCTTACTAACGGCGTTTCGACAGGCTCAACGACCTGTCCTCTCTTTTCCATCAACCTCTCCCGTCCCGAAAAAGCCGAAGTCTTCACCGAGGCCGATGCCGTCGTCATGCGCGGCCAGCTGGACAGCAACGTGGAAGGCGTGGAAGGGATGCGTTACTATGCCAAAGCGCAAACGGTCGCCACAGACAACGAGACGGTTATCTATTTCTGTGCTGCCACCAATTTCATGTGCACTGATCCTGAAGCATACGTCAACGAACACCTGCAAAAGGCCATCGCGAAAGGCTTTGATGCCGTGAAAAGCGACCATCTGAATGCCCACCACGAGCTGTTTGACCGCGTGGAACTAGTGATTGGTGACCCTAAAGAGAAACAAGACCTCACCCTGGAAGACCATTGGAAAGACTTCCTCGTCAACGACGACCCTTGGCTGCCGACTTGTTACTTCCATTTCGGGCGTTACCTCCTCATCAGCTCCACCCGCGAGGATTTGTTGCCACCCAATCTGCAAGGCCTATGGGCCAACACCATCCAGACCCCTTGGAACGGCGACTACCACCTGAATATCAACGTGGAGATGAACCACTGGCCCTGCGAGGTCTGCAACCTCTCGGAGCTGCACCTGCCACTGATCCATTTTGCCGAAGGGTTGATGCCCTCAGGACAACAGACCGCCCGCGACTTCTATGGCGCCCGAGGCTGGACGGCGCATGTGGTCTGCAATCCGTGGGGCTTCACGGCACCGGGTGAGCATCCCTCATGGGGTGCCACCAACACAGGTGGGGCATGGTTAGCTTTGCACGCTTGGCAGCATTATGAGTTTACACAAGACACTGGTTTCCTGAAAGAAGCCTATCCCTTAATGAAAGAGGCGGCGCAGTTTTTCCTCGACGCGATGATAGTGGAACCCGAGCACGGTTGGCTTGTCACCGCCCCGACCACCTCGCCTGAGAATGCCTTTTGGCTCAACGACAGTACCGCTGTCAGCGTGTGCATGGGCAGCACGATGGATGTGCAGATTGTCAGCGAGCTGTATGATGCTGTCTGTCA
This sequence comes from Candidatus Limiplasma sp., assembly GCA_036759285.1. GTDB lineage: Bacteria > Bacteroidota > Bacteroidia > Bacteroidales > F082 > Limimorpha. The sequence goes on from DAIOUZ010000006.1 coordinate 31,633, forward strand.
GTCGGCGGAGATTTTGGGTGTGGATGCCGCTTTTTCCGACAGTCTTTGCGTTGCGAAATCTCATTTCCCACCTATGCAGGTCAGCGAGCAGGGCTATTTGCAGGAATGGCTGAAAGACTACAAGGAAGTGGAGCCGCTGCACCGCCATGTGTCGCATCTCTTTGGGCTGTATCCCGGCACCATGCTGACCCAATCCAAAACGCCCGAACTGATGAATGCCTGTCGCGAGACCTTGCGCCGCCGTGGCGATGAAGGCACGGGCTGGTCGAGGGCATGGAAGATTTGCTTCTGGGCGCGTCTTCATGATGGCGACCATGCCTATCATCTTTTGAGGAACCTCCTCGAGCCCGCAGTCCATCTTGACGGAAGCCATTCAGCAGGCACCTATTCCAATCTCTTCTGCGCTCATCCACCTTTCCAGATCGACGGCAACTTTGGCGGCACGGCCGGCATCGCCGAGATGCTGTTGCAAAGCCATGACGGCGAACTAGAATTGCTGCCCGCCTTGCCATCGGTATGGAAAGACGGTCATTTCAAAGGGCTATGCGCCCGCGATGGTAAAGTGGTGGAATGCGATTGGAAAGACGGAAAGGTCAGGCGTTATAGAGTGACTTCGCGGTGAGTTAAAAGACTGAAGACATAACCTTGGTGGCTATGTCCTCGTATGTGGGTCAGAAAGGTCCAACTTGAATATTGCTGCGAAAGCAATTTGTTCGCGTCCTCTGACGACAATCTGACACTGCAAAATTACAAACATTTTCCCATTCCGCAAACGTTTTGGCGAAAAAAAAGGTTTTCCCCAAAAAAACACTTCATTTGCGCATCAGGCGGATGAACCAGTCTTCATCGGGGCTGAACCCCCAGAAGGTTTTGCCGTCGCCGCCTAAATCCCACGGGTCTGTAACCTCAATGGGTTTGTTCGGCAGTCGGTCATATTGGCCATTGCCCATCATCATTCGTTCGCTGCGGCGAAACTTGCGGTTGCAGAATTGTTTTCCACGCTTTTGTGACTTGCAGCAGCAACAGGTGCTGGCAGGTGTCTTTTTCTTGCTCCTACTCATAATGTCTCGAATGTTGCGAGTGGTTGCCGTGTCTATTTGCGCCACTCAGTTAAACATTACGAGACTGCAGTTTTTAGTGTTTGTGCCATATTTCCCTTTCTTTTTCTCGTCGCAAAAATACCAATATTCTCCAAATGGAAACGGTATTTCAGGCAGATTTTTGAAAGATTTGTTTCTTTTCTTTCCACCCAAAAGAAATTTTGTCTATTTTTGCCCCCTGCCATTCCGGGAGAAATCGGAACGGCCAGAGAAAGCGCATTCTTCGCTTT
>DAIOUZ010000007.1:0-10602 GCA_036759285.1 Candidatus Limiplasma sp.
TTTAGTGTCAGTGATTTACATTATATCTCACCAACCATTTTTGTCTATTATACCACATTAATTGACTTTTAGCGAAGTGCTTTCTTTTCGCATCGCATGACGCACCGTAAGGAAAGCAGAAGTGCAGCCCACCACCAAAATCGTGGCGAAAATCAGCAGCACGTCCTTGAGTTTCAACAGCACTGGATAGGCATCCACGACATAATTGCCACCTGTGCCAAACTTCACGAAGCCGAACTGTTGCTGCAACAATACCAAGATAATGCCGAGCAATAATCCAATGATACCACCCGCCACGGAAATCAACAGACCTTCATTCATGAAAATCTTCTGAATCAGACGGTTGTCAGCGCCCATAGATTTTAGGATTTCAGTGTCCTTGCGCTTGTCAATCATCAGCATGGAGAGGGACCCGACCACATTGAAGGTAGCTAAAATCAGGATAAAGGTGAGGATAATATAAACTGCCCATTTTTCAGAGCGCATGATTTTGTACAGGGTTTCCTGCTGCTCCTGCTGGTTTTTCACGACGCAGTCCTCACCTATCACGGCTTTCACCTCCTTTTTAACCTTATTAATATCGGCATTCGGCGCGATGAAAAGTTCCACATTTGAGGCTTTATTCTCATATTCAAGTAATTCCGAAAGCCAATTAAACGGTACGAGCACCAGCTTCTCATCCTGTTCCTGCTCGGTGGAAAACACGCTACGCACGGTGACAATATCGGAATTGAAGCTGTTTTCAAGACTCATCAGCGAGGCGTTGCCGCGTTTGGGCACATAAATACGCACCATCGCGTATGGGTTGTAGGGATTTATGCCCAGATACCACGCCACACCAGCTCCGGGTACGGCAAACTTATGTTCGTCATCATCGGAAAGCAGCAAATCACCGCTACCGGAGACGATTTTATTCAAGCGGGCAATCTTCTGGTACTCCAATCCGACACCCTTCACCTGACCGATATGTTGCTTGTCGTTGGCACGGAACAAAGCGTCTTCCGTAATCGTAGGAATCACATAGTCAACACCCTGGATATTTTTGAGGTCGCCTAATGGAAAAGCCGTCAAGTCGATAGTCTTGCCTTTCACTGGAGCGATTTGTAGGTCAGGCGTGAGACGGTTGTTCATCGAGGAAATCACCTTCTCCAAACCATTAAAGGCCGACAGCACCACGATGAGCGCAAAAGAGCCCACACTAATACCGAGAATGGAAATCCACGTGATGATATTAATGAGGTTGTGGCTCTTTTTGGCCACCAAGTAACGGTTTGCTATGAACAGCGGCAGTCTCACTTGTCGGGATGCAACAGGTTGTCAATGTTTTCGATATAGTCCAGCGAGTCGTCCTCGAAGAAACGCAGTTCTGGCACCACGCGCATCTGATGACGGATTCGGTTGCCGAGCAAACCACGGATAGCTCGGGAGTTCTCGTTCACCTCCTCCACGACTTTTTTCTTGTCTTCGACGCCGAAAACACTCAGATAAACACGAGCGTAGGAAAGGTCCGAAGTCACGTTGACATGCGTCACGGTAATCATCAGCATCGGGACCTTCGGCTTTAGCTCTTTTTGGAAAATATCGCCTAATTCCTTTTGTATCAGTCTATTTACTTTTTCTAATCTTTTGCCGTCCATTTTCTTCAGTTATCAGTTGTTCAGTTATTCAGTTGCTCAGTTGAAACAAGTTACTGAGTCCGCGATCCTTGAGGATTATCGAAGGGTCAAAGCACCGTCACAGAATCGTTCGGCCCTTCGACAGGCTCAGGAACCTTAGTTGTTTTGAGGGTGCAAAAATAGACAAATAATCGCTATTCGCGGTGTTTCGAGTCCATAATAATGGTCACCGGCCCATCATTGAGCAATTCCACGGCCATCATCGCACCAAATTCACCACTTTGCACTTCACGACCTGAGACCTCAGCAAGATGTTTGAGAAACAGTTCATACAAGGGTATGGCCTGCTCAGGGCGAGCAGCTCGGATGAAACTCGGGCGGTTGCCTTTCTTAGTCAAGGCATGAAGGGTAAACTGGCTCACCACGAGGAACGAACCTTCAACCTGGTTGATGTCGAGGTTCATCGAATCGTTACCGTCATCAAAAATGCGGAGTTTGCTAAGCTTTTGGCAAAGCCAATCGACATCTTCTTGCGTGTCGGCTTCCTCGATGCCAAGCAAAATCAGCATTCCCAAGCCGATTTCTGACTTTACCCTGCCGTCAATCGTGACGGAAGCGTGGGTGACTCTTTGTGCTACTATGCGCATAGTTTATAACGAATACGGGCCCTTCGACAGGCTCAGGGACCCTTAGATTAATGCATTAATTTAAAAATCATCTCTCTATACAAATCCTTCTCGCTCACCTCGCCGCTCTCGTAGCCTTTCGATTTCATATCGAACTCGCGGAGGATAGAGATGTTGCGGATGCAAACCTGCGGTGGATAGTTGCGGGCAGCGGTGAGATAATCTTTGACGAAGAAAGGATTGACGCCCAACACACTCGCCAGATTGCCTTGCGACTTGTCCTGAGCACAGTGCAACTTGATCAGTTTGGTGAAATAGCCATATAGCGTTATCGCCGTGACCAACAACGGATTATCCTTCCCGTTGTCACCGAAATAGCTCACGATGCGGTTGGCTTTCAACACATCACGGCTGCCGATGGCGTTTTGCAACTCAAAGACATTGTAATCCTTCGAGATGCCAATGTTGCGCTCCACATCCGCATCGTCGATGCTCTTGTTTTTGGGCAAGGCAATGGTGAGTTTCTTTAGTTCATTGGCGATTTTGTGGAGGTCAGTGCCGAGGAAATCGGCCAACATCTGCGTGGCCTTGGGCGTGATGGAATAGCCATCGGCTTTCAGATAGTTCTGGATCCAGCCTGGGATGTTGCTGTCGTACAGTTTCTTCGACTCAAACCAAACACCTGCCTTGTCAATCTTCTTGGCCAAGGTCTTGCGCTTGTCGAACTTTTTGTATTTATACACGAAAACAAGGAGCGTGGTTTCGGGAATCGTGTCGAGATAAGCCTCGAATCGCTCCAAATCTTTCACATCCTGCGCCTCTTTGACAATGACCACCATGCGGTCGCCCATCATCGGGAAGCTTCGGGCATGGTTGGCAATGGTCTCCACATCCACGTCACGACCATAGAGCACAATTTGGTTGAAGGCACGGTCGGCCTCGTCCAATGCCTCGTTCTCGATGGTATCCGAAATCATGTCAATGAAATAGGGCTCCTCGCCCGTCAAGAAATAGACGGGGGCAAACTCCTTCTTGTGGATTGCGGAAAGTATCTGGTCGTAGGTCATCAGAACTTCAAGTGCTTGACAGTGATACCGTTATTAATCAGTTGCCGTAGCGAGTCGATACCGATGCGAAGCTGCTCGCCGACATAGTTCTTGCTGACCACCTTATCGCTTTCTTCTGTCTTCACGCCTTCAGGCACCATGGGGTTGTCGGACACCAGCAGCAGCGCACCTGTAGGAATTTCGTTGTGGAAACCAACCGAGAAGATGGTCGCGGTCTCCATGTCGACGGCCATGCAGCGAATTTTGCGGAGATAGTCCTTGAACTCCTCGTCGTGTTCCCAAACACGGCGGTTGGTGGTATAAACTGTTCCCGTCCAATAGTCACGACCATAGTCGCGGATGGTTGTGGAGATGGCTTTTTCAAGACTAAATGCCGGCAAAGCAGGCACTTCCGGTGGAAAGTAGTCGTTCGATGTACCTTCGCCACGGATAGCCGCGATGGGTAAAATGAGGTCGCCAACCTTGTTGATTTTCTTCACACCACCACACTTGCCGAGAAACAATACAGCTTTGGGCTTTACAGCACCCAACAAATCCATGATGGTGGCAGCATTGGCGCTACCCATGCTGAAGTTGATGATGGTGATTTCGCCGTCGGTGGCGCAAGGCATCGAGCGGTCGCGCCCAACGACTTCCACACCCTGCCATTCGGCAAAACGGTCAACATAATTTTGGAAGTTGGTCAGCAGAATGTACTTCCCGAACTTCTCCAGTGGCAAGCCTGTATAGCGCGGCAACCAGTTTTCTATGATTTCTTGCTTGGTTTTCATTTTCTGCGAATTATTTGTGCAAAGGTAAGAAATCTATTTGAATTGTATGTATCTTTGCTGCGAAATCACGAGTTTTAACAAAGTTAAATGACCCATTACCCAGTAAAAATCCTAATGGCTTTTGGCTGCACCTTCGAACCCGAGGGCGATGAATTCTTCGAATGGCTGATGCGCAACGGCTATCCCGAACTGGGTGCCTTGAGCCAGACCATCCAAGGCGACACTAAGGCCAAAGACTGGCTCATGGAACACGGTTTCCCCCACTTGGCGGCCATCGACAGTGCCATAGACAAGGAAGAAAAAGCCGAGGAATGGCTTATCAGAAACCACTTCGAGGTCAATCTCGCTTTCGCAAAAGCCATCAACCGAGACGACGATGCAACCCTATGGTTGGAGAAAAACGAACTTCAAGTCTTCATCGTCCTTGCCGACAAAATCCGCAAATATCTGGATGACAAATACTTAAATTTCCACAAAATCCATTTTTAATTTCAAACGAAAATTTTTGACCTACATAAAAGAAAAAATTCTAACTTTGCAGCCAATCAGACGCGAATAATAATTAGAAAATTCATACAACAATGAAAAAAGGATTATCAATTCTCATCAACATCCTGCTGTTTGCAGTTATTGTGTTCTTAGCATGGCAAGTTGTCAAGAGCATTCAGGCTCCCATCAAATTCAACACTGAGCAGAAGACTCGTGAAACCAAAGTGGTCGAACGCCTTATCGACATCCGCAATGCCGAGGTGCTTTACAAGAACGCCTACAACAAGTACTCGGATAACTTCGACAGCTTGATTGCTTTCTGCCAAACCGCTGAAATCCCGATCGTGAAAATCGTTCCCGACCCGACTGACACCACCTTCACCCGCACCATCAACGATACGCTCGGTTTCGTGAAAGTGATGGACTCCCTCAGGGCTGGCCGCGACAATTTCAACATCAACGACCTCAAGTGGGTGCCTTTCAGCGAGCCGAAGCAAAACTTCGAACTTGAAGCAGGCATGATCAAGCGCAGTGGTATCGACATCCCGGTCTTCGAGGCCCGCACGCCTTACGAGGTCTACTTGGCCAATCCAGGTGCCGACTTCAGCGAAAAGGAATGGAATCAGCGCCGCGACAACGCCAAGTCTGAAAAAGAAAGCATCAACCGTTATGCTGGTCTGAAGGTTGGCTCCATGGAAGAAGCCACCACCGACGGTAACTGGGAGAAACTCTAATCACTGCATGAATGTCGGCATCACTGACTCCAACTATCTCCAAGTTTGACGAGGAGTTTGATGCCGGGAAGTCATCGCAATACAGACTGACCATCCAATTCGCGTTGGGTGGTCTTTCTTATGCTCTTCTCGACACCGAAAGCCATCGCCATATCGCCTTGGAAAGCTACCAATCCGACCTGCTGGCCAACAGCAACGAGCTCTTCCGCACTTTGGAACGAGCATTAGAGTCGAAAGGGCTGAACAACAAAGCCTTTCACTCGGTCGCCTGCATCGTCGACAATCGCGTCAACACCTTGGTCCCCATCCCTCTTTTCAACGAAACCGACCAAGAGCAATACCTTGACTTTGCATTTCAACACTCCAACCTCCAAACCGTTCAAGCCGACCGATTGGACATTGTCGGATGCTATAACGTCTTTGCCTGGTCAAAAGACTTGAAAGATAAGATCTTGTCCAAATGGAAACAAGCCGAAATCATCCATTCCAGTAGCGTTTTTATCAACATCGTGATGGAGAAATCCGAAAGCCAAGCTGTGTTCGTCAATGTCAAGAATGCTGATTTCGACATGGTCATCAAAAAAGAGGGGAAGCTGCAATTCTTCAACAATTTCAGGTTCAACACGAAAGACGACTTTGCCTATTTCCTGCTGTTCGCGATGGAGCAAAACGGCCTTTCGGGACAAGACACTCCTGTCACCTTTGCGGGGCTCATTCTCCCCTCGTCGGAAATCACCGAACTCTGCAAACATTATGTGCGTGACATTCACTTTGTGGAAGACTCAAATTATCTCATTCATTATCAAGCATTAAGATGAGAATCATCAGAGGAAGATATCAACGGAGACAAATTGTTGCTCCAACCAACCTGCCCGTGCGCCCGACTACTGACATGGCCAAGGAGAGTCTGTTCAACATCATTGAAAACTACTATGACTTTGAAGAAATCGAAGTGTTGGACCTCTTTGCAGGCACAGGCAACATTTCCTACGAACTGGTTTCAAGAGGCTGCCCGAAAGTGGTTTCCGTTGACCATGACTTTGGTTGTGTGAAATTTATCAGGGAAACAGCCAACAAACTCAACATGAAGGAATTGCTCGTTGTCCGCTCCGATGTCTACCGTTTCCTTGGCACCCACAAGATGAAATATGACCTCATCTTTGCAGACCCACCTTATGATTGCGAGCATTACAACGAATTGGTCCAACTCATCTTCGACAACAATCTGTTGAAGGAAAACGGCATGTTCGTGTTAGAGCACGACAAATACCAAAACTTTGAGGAGCATCCTCATTTCATGGAGCAAAGGCATTACGGTAAGGTGAATTTCAGTTTCTTTGCCCAAACCATCGAAGAAGAGACGGAAGAAGAGTGATACCTTATTAATATTGCACGCAAAATACGCAGAAATCGCAGATTCGACGGAGTCAATTATGGGAATCGCAATGCGACGCTAATTCTGCATTTGGTAAGTCTGCGAATTTTGCGTGAAACAAAAATCAGTTTCTGCGTGAGACATTAAATATACCCGAAGCGTTTCCTGACCGTTTCCTTTTCTTCGTCGCTGCTGTCGCGGAAAAGCGGCATCACTTCGTCCTCTGGGAAGTCGGTGAAAGTGAGGAAAAGAAGACTGTCTAAGGTATCGTTGAAATCGGGGTCTACATTGAAACACAAGAACTTGGCGTTCAGTTTCAGGTATTTCTTGTATAAAGTGGGCAAGCGATATTCGCCATTGCTGAGCCGGAACAGGAACTTGTCGAACTTGTCCACACCGTTCATGTTGTTCTTCAACAATATATCGGAATCCACCTTGAGATAATCGGGGACGAAGGGAGTCTTTGGCGTAACTTTGCCCTTCAGTTCATCCTCAACAGCATGTTTTTCAGACACAAACCGCGCAATCAAACTGAGGTAGAACTTCGGATACCATGCGCTAATGCTCACAGGCCCAATGAAATGGCTGATTTCAGGATAACGCACCACCACATCCGAGAGGCCACGCAACAAAAGCATCATCGGCAACACTTCCTTTTGGTAATCAAGGGCAACGAAAGAACGGCCCAGTTCGATTGTATGGCTCAATTTATCCGAAAACGATTCATCGATATTCACCAAAGTACTGACATAGAAGCCTTTAATACCAAATTGAGGAATAATCTCGCTGCCGATTCCGAGACGATAGCAACCTGCAATCTTCTGCTTGACCGTATCCCAAAGAAACATCTGCTTGAAATACCCGTCAAATTCATCTTGATCGAGGCTCTTTCCCGTGCCTTCACCGATGGCACGGAAGGTTTCCTCACGCAGACGCGCAATCTCATGCATCAGATTGGGAATATCCTTACTATCAGCTAAATAGCAATCATAGTTTGCAGTCGAATACAAGAATGACTTCTCGCGAATGGCCTCCAACTCAGCCAACATGAGCGACAAATCCGTAGGCGCATCAATCTCAGCCTGTTTCACATTTGATTTCTCAACGGATTTTGACGGAATATTGGCTTCAAGAGCATAGGAGCGGCTGCGCAAATAAGCTGCCAATTCCTTGGGATTCTCGTATAGCCCAACTTCAGCAGGCAGAATCGGTTTGCCGATTTGCAGGTTGAAACAAGTATCATGCTTGTTGATCAGTTCCTTAGTCAGACGCGCTGTGCCCAACATGGGATGAATCTTGTCGACCGCATAGAACAACTTTGAGTTGCGGCCTTCCCAAAACACAGGAATCACAGGCACATTAGCATTCTTGATGATACGGGCGATGGAAGTGGCCCAAGGCAGGTCTTCTGGATAGTCATGTCCATGATAACGAGACACTTCGCCAGCAGGGAACACTCCCAAACCATTGCCTTCCGCAATATGTTGAATGGCACCTTTGATGCCGCCCACGCTACTCTTCCACTCAGGGTTTTTCTCGAAAGGATTCACCGAGAAGAAACACTCCTTGAGGTTCGGAATATGCGCCAATATGAAGTTGGCCATCAACTTGAAGTCGGGGCGCACCTTGGCTATGGCACTCAACAGCATCACACCCTCGATGCCGCCAAAGGGATGGTTGCTAACCACCACAAAGCCTCCCTCCTTGGGAATGTTTTCCAACTGTTCAGGACTGACATCAATCGTGATGCCCATGTTTTCGATCAGGTGGTCGGCAAACTCACGTCCTTGATAATCAGCAGCTCCATCGAACAAACGGTTGATTTTGCCCAAACGAAGATATCCATAAGCCAATCCTGCGGCACAGGTGCCGAAGAAGCCTTTTAAACCGAGGGCATTCTTAAGATCCGAAAGGGTTACTACTTTTCGCATGGTTGTTGAGCCTGTCGAAGTATAGGTTTCAAACGGCAAAGATAGGGATTTTATCCTTTAAAGTACAACAAAAGGAAATAAAATGTATTTTTGCGCTATGGTGATTATTTTCAACAAGCCTTTTGGGGTACTCAGTCAATTTACACCTGAAGCAGGCCATCGGGCGCTCGACGAGTTCGGATTCCCTGCCGATGTCTATGCCGCTGGTCGCCTCGACCACGATAGTGAGGGTGCCTTACTCCTTACTGACAATGGAAAGCTCATCAAGAAGCTACTGGACCCGAAATTTGAACACCCTCGCACCTACCTTGCGCAAGTGGACGGACAAATCACCCAAGAAGCCGTCAATCAGTTGATGCAAGGGGTAATCATCAAAGGCTATCATACCAAACCCTGTCAAGCGAAAATCATAGACGCGCCTGAAGGCCTTTGGGAACGTGTGCCGCCCATCCGCTACCGTGCCAACATCCCGACTAGCTGGGTTCGCCTCACCCTCATCGAAGGCAAGAACAGACAAGTGCGCCACATGACTGCAGCTGTCGGATTTCCAACGCTTCGTCTTATCCGGGTACAGATTGGAAACATTTCGCTGGGCGACTTACAGCCTGGCGAATGGCGGGTAGTGAATGAAAAAGTGATTTAACCTTAGTAGAACCGTTAAGCCAAGTTCTCAGTAGGATAGCCAGCCTCATTCCATGCGATGCTGTAATGCTTGCCGAAGTAGTTTTTGGCATGACCATTAGCCCTGAGTTCCGTCCAAAAGACATTGTGATTGCCTTTGCCGAAGGCACTGAATAGACTAGGCAGTCCGATGACGGGCAGATAAGCCCAACCAAAAAGCTGACTATCCTTAGTATGCCCAAACTCATGCATACAGATTTGATTGCCAAGGATATAAGCCTCTCCTTCTCCATGCATCCAACTGCCTGCCCAAAGGTCGACGAAAGTACCCAGCGAAACGCCCATACTATAGCCACATCCCAATTTCGTCGCGAAGGTGATGCCGCCCAAGGTATCGACGCGGTCGACCTGACCAGCGAGTGCCCGTGTCACTGAATAAAGCCATCCCACAAGAGTCTGCGGTAGTTCCCAAGTGAACCTTGAAAGGATTTGCCACACGCGGCCCAATGGTGAACGTTTGACATCAGTCAAGACTAGCCCTCGCGTGATGAGGCAAGCAGTTTTAAATCTAGTCGCCATCTATATTCTGTTCGATGTATTCAAGGACCCTCATGCTGTAAATCGAATTGTCAACGAAGTCTCCTTCCTATGCAATTATTACTTCAGGTCCAAGCACATTTATGACGCAGCCGTTGTCATTTCATAATCAAGACAAGACCGCTGGACAGTATAAGGTCTCACCTTTGTGTTAGCCACCGCCAAATGCTCTGGATGCTTGGCATAACCCTTAAGCGCCTCCTCGCTCTCCAAAGTGCAATCCAGCATCAAGTCGGCAGTTGAAGATTCGAGTCGTCCGCTGGTTTGAACTTTCACATCGATGAGGCCAGGCACCTTGCCGACCAAGCCTTCCAATCCTGCCTTAATACCAGCCTTAACGTTCACCTTTTCTTCTTCCGACAACTCCGGATTCAATGTCCAAAGAATTATATGCTTTACCATAGTCTATTTGTTTTCTAGTTTCTTCTCACTGTTTGTTTCATAAGCCTATTGATTAACGATGAATTATCTGACTTTATTGCTTGTTTTAAAGTTATTTGTTAATTCAAGGTAAAGCATTAGAAATAAATTAGGAAAAGCATTAACACCTTCCTCACAGGCATGCAACAGTAGGTTTCGTATCCCATCTACCAACTTGGAATTCATTCTCAAACAAATAAATAGGGGTTCCTTCTTCCATTGTCTCTCCAGTATCTTTCTCGAATTCTGCTTTCTTACGATTTAGGAGGCCAGCAATATCGACATCCCCAAGTTCTATTCTATCTGTCAAAGTATAAATATAATACTGCCGTTTTTCGTCCTCATCCGAAATGGCA
>DAIOUZ010000007.1:10612-14819 GCA_036759285.1 Candidatus Limiplasma sp.
TATCGCTTAATCGAAATACAAGATAATTCGTTTCGTTTTTTAATTCGTATAAAATAAGATATTCTGCCGAGACCACTTGGCGAGTCCGTTTGACTGCACCAGCCCGTTCCCCTAAACGGACATTGTACTTTTTGTTCTTTAGAATCCAATCCAAGTGTTCAGGGTCTTTATAGACACCAAAAAGTATGGAGGCCTGCCTGTATTGTCTGTATTGGGATTGTTGTGTAGGCAATTCTTCAACTTTATCTGTCGAAACTCGTTTTTCAGCTGCAACTGAAACCGGCGTGTCCAAATACTGAAAAGGAATCGGTTTTTTTGTTTCGTGAAAGTCGGTGCCTAACCGATAATCATAAATGTGAAAATCCGTTTCGATTTGTGAGAGAAGTTGAAGGTTGTCGAATTGGTATCGATTGTCTTTGTCGAGTGCAAGGATAAGGAGATTACCCCCTTCGCTTGGTTGGTAGATTTTACCATTCAATCTCTTGAAATACTTTTCGACCAGGTCTTGTATGGGAACCGTACCATCCCGTGGTTCAAGAACCGAAAACTCAAATCTGCTTTCGATAAATGAAATAAAATCACGACGCAACATGGCCTGAAGCGACTTTTTCAATGCCACCTCTTCCGTATTGTTCACGTAGGAAGCCACAACAAACATAAAATTGATGTTGTAGGACTGAAGAAACAAAGAATCTCTGTCGAACAAGCGATTGAAGAAGTGTATATTACGCTCAAATTCAGCATTTTTTGTCAGTTTTTGTTCCTGACTATTCGGATCGTTGAAATCTATAAATCCGCGAATGAAAAAATTTGGGGTGATGTTGTAACCTTCCGTCAACGGGTCGCGATAACGCACATCCTTGGGAGGGTTATCTTCATGGTTGAAAAGGTTGATGTTGTATTGGATAACGTTCTTGGCATAAGTGAACTGTTTGTAAATGGAGTTTTCGCTCAGACTTGTTTCTTCTTTATAATACTTGCTGTCGCCAATGTAATAGATAAACAGAGGAATCCTTGTAGATATGGTCCACAATTTTCCCATCCTGCTGCTCCCAAAGCTCTTTAGGCACATTGTGGCGGTCGTCGCTGATGAGTTGGTCAATCATATCCTCAAATACGAGATTGAAATTGCAGACCAATAGTTTCTCTTGATAAGGCTTTCCTGAGCCGACCATTTCTGCTTTGTCAAAAAACGCATAAAGCAGATTCCACAATTCGACCAACTCGTCAGTAAAATAGTTCCTGCGGATTTTCTTCAATATGCGCGTCCCTTTTCCGCTTTCTATCAATGACTTTATTCTCGATGGCCTCAACAAGGCAAAACCTTGAACAAGTTGAAGTTTGAAATGATAGGTCAAACTGAGATAGTTGAGCACGGAATAGAAAAGAATTATCAGCTCCTCGTCGAAATTGATCACCTTCCTTTTGTTGCGAAAATCCATGTAGTAAGGCCTCTCGTCTTTGAACACAGGCTGCACCTTGCTAATGGTCTTGTTCCAATGTACTTTGTTGTTACCGCTCGACTTGACGAGTGAAATATAAGTGAACAAATTACAATGCTTTTTTTGGAATCCGACAAGGGACAGGATGGTTTCGATGATGGTTTTTGAGCCCTTCTCCCCCATCTCCTCGAGCAGCTCGATGGCCCGACAGATCTGGCGCATCATCTCGAGGGGAGCTGCGCAGGCCTTCAGAACTGATGTTACTTCGTTGCTTGCGCTCCACAAAATGGTTGATGGCCTGATAGAGCCATGCCGATAGTTCAAAGACCACTTCGTCGTCAGCCTTCGCTTTCAAGGGATTGTCATAGGGAGAAAGGTCGATGATTTCAATAGGGTTATACCGATCAAAGGCCTGTTGACTTTCCGAAATGAACACTTTTGGAAGGATGAAAACCGTATCGTTGATGTTGGAATTGAAGTAATAGCCCACATAAGGCACCTTGGCCAAGCTCCCTCCTTGCAAGTACGACAAGTTGACCTCGTCGCCAAGATTCTCGTGGAGTAAGTCCACAGGATAGGGATATTCTTCAAAGTAAAGTTTCATCAGTCAGTTTTCGTTTCGGTTACGGATGCGTCGCCCTCTGATTGAATCGGCTCTACGCCAAGAAAAACCATGAATCCCTTGAGGAGCGTTTCGGCATTTGTGCCAAACAGTTCGTTGAACGAGAATTCCGTGGTTTCGATTTTCTTGTCATCGACAAAAATGCGGAAGAAATTATTTGTTGTGCGGTACTCTTCTTTGCAGATGTCATTCCATAGATAAAACATCACCTTGTCGATGAATTGCCGTTTGTCCACATCGCCATTGATAAAGAAATTGCCCATTTGCTTGTCTTCAGAGTCCGTTGCCTTGAAGATCTTCTTATTGACGGCCTTCAAAAACTCAAGCCATTTGTATCTCGAGTTACCAATAGTAATGGCGAATGCTCCCGACTTGTCATCATCATAGTTGATAGGCACACATTCCCAAGACCAGCGGCGCTTGAAGGCCGAGTCCATCGGGAAAAGCGACTGGTCGCTGGTGTTCATAGTAGCCACGATGTTTAAGTTGGCTGGCAGTTTCAGTTTGCCGTTGGCTATGCCCTCATGGCCTTTGCCCAATATGTCATCCTTTTCAAGATACTGTCTCAAATCGGTATCGGCGTTGATGGGGTATTCCGAAACGCCACCTTTGCGGTCCAACAATTGGAACAAGTCGCCGAAAATCTGAGCGCAGTTGCCACGATTGATTTCTTCAATCACCAAATAAACCTGCTTTTCCGATTCTTTCCAAGCCCTTGCATAGGCATTGGTGAAAGCTTGAGGCGTAAACTCATACTTTATGTCACCCGTCCCATCCATTTGGGGCTTATAGCAACCCACAAACGAAGCATAGTCGCTATCAGGATGGAAAGTGGTACGGAAAACGTATTTGTCACGTTCCTGCTCCTCGGGGTAAAGCCCTTCAACTATTTCTTTTACCTTATGTGATTTGCCACTGCCCGGTGTGCCGTAGTAGATTTTTTGGAGAGGGGAGAATGCTTTCACTTCACTTGTTTTTTCGTTATCCCCATAGAGCGAATAATAGTTTGATTGAAGTATAATAACATAGTCTGTAATGTCTAATGCTGCATATAACGGTTGTATAAATGGACCACGAGTAATCTCACCTGGAGATGCAACCATACCACCTTTCTTTGAGTCAATATTGTTTTTAGATACATCAACACCATTTTTACTTAGTTCGGTTTTTAATTCAGACTCGGAATACAAAATATCTGAAAAAACAATGTCTTTAGACTTAGTATTGAAACTGCTAGACAGCACACTTGAAGGAATGTTGAATTCTTTTGAAAATAGTTTTATGATTTCTTCTTTGGTGATATCATCTTGAAAAGCTTTTCGTCGATAAGCCCATGCAATTACATCAAATATGTTCGGAGAAGCCTTACCTTGATCATTAAAAAAACTCTCCCAAATATTGGAAAAAACAACATAAAGAGAATGCCCTCCTTCATATTGCTTTTTTGTTTGGGCTAAATTGAAAATGTTTTCAAGAAAATTGGAAACTTTGTTCAAATCAACTTCATAGGGAATCGATGGCCGAACACTACTATTACAGCCTTTTAGTAATGCTAAATATCCCCATGACTTATTTGTCATACAATCCTGAAAACCTTTATATGACTCAACAACAGTCTTTAAATCAATATATTTCATTGTTCAAGTGTTTTTTCATATGTTTTTATCATGTTCGCCATTATTAGTTTAATTATGGGAACACTTACAGAATTACCCAATTGATGATAAGCTTGTGCATCCGATACGGGAAACATGAAATCATCTGGGAATCCCTGTAACCTTTGAGCTTCTAATACTGATAATTTCCTCCGAATATCCCATAGTTTAGGCGTTCTATTTGCAATAATTGTCGAAGCATACGTGTCGAGGCAAGAATAAAATGCCTCCTGTATTTGCGTTTTGGCAAAATCACCTACATGGAATCTCAAAGAGCCATCTGGTTTTTGGAATGAATAAATGCCGTATTTCCCCTTTTTGGTATTTGAGGCATACTTGGAGTTATCATGTTGTACTCTATCTCCTGGTTGTGCAACTGCAAAATGATAATCAATTCTATCCAATTCAAACTGAGGGAGACGTAAAGAAGGATCATCATTATTTAAGTCTACAATATCTCGCAGAATAGGATGACCACCAATAGGTTC
>DAIOUZ010000007.1:14829-21803 GCA_036759285.1 Candidatus Limiplasma sp.
AAATCAATTTCTTTTCTAAAAGCTACACAATACCATCTTTCTCGCTTTTGGGGAAGACCATAATCTAGAGATGAAAGAATTGTCCAATGAGGGTAATAGCCCAAAGCCTCAAGTTTCTCTATTATTATATTCAATGTCTTTCCACCTTCATGAGACTTTAAACCTTTAACATTTTCCAAAAACACCATTGGCGGTTTATGATATTCAAGAATTCTACAAATATCAAAGAACAAAGTACCTCTTATTTCGTCATTAAAACCTTGTTTCTCACCAGCATAGCTAAATGGTTGGCATGGAAAACCTGCTGTTAGAATATCGAAAGAAGGTATGTCCTTAGCTTCAATTTCTTTTATGTCGCCCTTTGGTGTTTCACCAAAGTTTGCCTTATATGTTTCTTGAGCAAATCTATCGTTATCTGAAGAGAACACACACTGAACATTGTTCTCTTGCATCGCGAGACGAAAACCACCAATTCCACAGAATAAATCTATGCCCTTATAGTTTTTCTTCTTTCCCACGAAAAAGCCCTCTCTTCGTTTTCGAAAAGGGGGCGTGGAAGAGATGTGTTTAACCAAGGCCTAGCACAGCCCACATCAGACAACAATCCATCAGTCCACGCCCTGTTGAGCGCAAACATCCAGTTGCTTGTCCGACCGATGTGTTCTACAGTGTGCTAATTCTGGTTAATCAGTCAATCAAGGATGCCAAAGACTCAATATTTCCTTATCGGTTGTTCATTTCATTTGCAATCTCTCTTTCAGCAAGTCACAGCCCAACTCATATACCCTATCCTCATCGTCACAAACCTCGAATGCCTCATCCATCAAACGGTTGTAGAGTTCAGCTCGTTCATCATTCATACTTCGCTCTCCAGTCGTGGAATCAATATAGTCCTTGAAATCGTCGTCAGGATGGAAGTTGATGTCAAGGTCAAAGACGATGTGTCGGAAGAAGTCTTTCACCTCTTCGACAGTGGTAATGTGTGAATCGCGTGTGTACTTAGCCATTGCGATTGAACGTTGTCCGCAAGCACCCAAAGCGAACGGGTTAATAACTATGGCTGACTACAAAAAGAAAAGCGTGGGTGCTTGACTTCTACCTGTTTCTGTTCGAGGTCTTCCACAACCCATGCAATAAACAGACAGAGAAACACCCACGTTGGAGTATATGATACATCCGTAAAGTGTGCTTGGAGGTACTTGTACCCCCAGCACACTACGGAGAGCATATACAACACACTCCGTGGCATCATCTGTACTTTTGTTTTGGATTGCATTCGATTTGTGGAAGTTTCGAACAGCCAAAAACAAAGCGTCAGTAACGCCTTTGATTATGTAGTGTTGTGGCACTCGATGTGCTACAACGCCGCAAAGATAGAAAAAAAAGACAAAGAAAAGTTATCCCGCTCAATAAAACACGCCACAGATCAAAGTAAGGTATTCAGGGATGCGGCCGTCATGGCTCCACTTGATTTCGAGTCTAAGAAGGTCGCTGGCAGTCTTACTCATATCGAAGCCGAAAGCTTCAAGTGAAGGGCGCACCATGTCGGGATGTCGGCACGGTTCCCCGTCAATGCGGGCACAGGGGATTTCGCCACAATAAGGACACGACCCGGCAAAACCAAAGGCCACGCCGCCCAATGATTTTTCCAATGCAAGTAGTTCTTCGTTCAGTTCGCGTATCACTGGCAACATCAGCGTATTGGCCTCGCTTAGTGGGAGGTTGCCATCATTGGGAACGATTTTCACCCCGATGATACGCACCTTCTGATAAGGCGCGATGAACGACAATGGGTCGTAATCGAATGGTGGACAACCATATCGGCGGCCGTAATTTCCACACTCGCGGCAGAATTGCATGAAATAATCCGCCCTGCGGAAATCAGCGATATAGGTGGCGGCATCCATCTCCGCACTGTGGCGTTCGGTCGTATAGGACAAGTCTAATGGCATTGGGCAATAGTAATGGAAGGGAACAAAAAAGACTCTTGGAATGTCCGAGAGTCTTTTTTCCAACCGATTGTTATTCGGTCGATAAATCAATACTCATCCTCATGGAAGAAAAAGTCGTCCTTGGTAGGATAATCAGGCCAAAGGTCTTCGATGCGTTCGTATATCTCACCTTCGTCTTCGATTTCCTGAAGGTTCTCTATGATCTCTTCCTGAGCGCCCGTACGCAAGGCCCAATCCAACAATTCATCACGGGTGGCAGGCCACGGGGCGTCTTCCAATTTTGAGGCTAATTCTAGTGTCCAATACATTGTATTCTTGTTTTGTGTTTTACTCTTTTTTGAGGGCGCAAAAGTACAAGTATTTTTTGAACTAGCAAGGGGTTTTTAATAAAAATAACAAATTTTTATTTTGTTGATTCCCAATTATTTTCATCAACTTTGTCTAAAAAGCCAAAAAATCTTGCCAAAACAAAGAAATAATCAGAAAGACGGTTCAAATACTTCAAATCAAGCGAATCCACTGGATGCTGCGATGCCAAACGCCAACCCTGACGTTCGGCACGACGGCATACCGTGCGGCACACATGTGCATAGGAAGCCTTCAGGTTGCCGCCTGGGATGACAAAACTCCTCAACTCAGGCAATTGCTCGTTCATCACATCGATTTCATGCTCCACAAAAGCCACATCTTCGGGAGTCAGCACAGGGATCATTTTCTTCACCTCAGAGTTCTCGTCCAAGGCAAAATGCGACTCGATGGTGAACAACTTGTTTTGAATCGCATCCAACACGGTTTTCATCTCATGGGTGACACCATCCTGGTCATAAAGCACGCCAATGAAAGCGCTCAACTCATCGACCGTGCCGTAGGCCTCTACTCTATCGTCGTATTTCGCGACGCGCAAACCACCAATCAGCGAGGTTTTGCCTTCGTCGCCAGTGCGGGTATAAGTAATGTTCTTCATCTATTATATTCAAAGATTCAAAATTCAAAGATTCAAAATTCAAAATTCAAAATTTAAAATTCAGCATTCAACATTCAGCATTCAACATTCAGCATTCAGCATTCCACATTCAGCATTCCACATTCAGCATTCAGCATTCAGCATTCCTCATTCCACATTCAGCATTCAACATTCAACATTTAAGAACAAAATCCTGTTTCTCAATGCCTTCACGGAAAAAGACCATGCCGATGCAATACAAGTCAAAAGTGACCGACACATCTTCATCGGCCTTGATTTCTTCCCAAGCATCCTCCATCGCCCTATTATGGTGAATACCTTCAAAGACAAACACCGAGTCTGCCGTCTTATAGCTCAAGCAATCAACAAGATAATCCCAAGTGTCGTCCTCAAAGGAGTCGCGGCTGAAGAAGACAAATCCCGTGTTGAGCCGACGGAAATGCTCAGAGTCGAACTCCTCAGGCTGGATGAGATTCACATTGACGACACCCATCGAATTGAGCGTTTCCAAGAAACTCTCCGACTGCTCCAGAAAGACCTTGGTCTGCATGTGACCCAAAGCCATGGCCGTGGCATTCAAGGCACTCATGTGACCAAACGACACCACCGAATCAGGCTCAAAATAGCGCACCATGCGATAGAGCAAACGACTCTGCTTGCGAAGGTTGTAGTTGATGTATTTCTTTTTGTCCAACAAACGAGTAAGGCGATAGATGGTGTCATAGTCGCGGTTGGATCCACTGTCATTGAGCACCT
The DNA here is from genome assembly GCA_036759285.1 of Candidatus Limiplasma sp. Lineage (GTDB taxonomy): Bacteria > Bacteroidota > Bacteroidia > Bacteroidales > F082 > Limimorpha. The sequence continues at coordinate 18,502 of DAIOUZ010000007.1, forward strand.
TGCGCATAAACTCGTACACAAAAGGCGAATGAATCGAGTACTCACTCTTGCGCTGCAACAGATATTTCAAATAACTGAAAATCATAACTCAATCGTATTGAACCTTTTGCAAATAAAATACCGTCCGCCTCGGTTTGGGTTGGCTGCCGTTTTGGATGATTTGCGAACCAAAGATCAAGAAACGGCTGCCGTACCATTGGGTCAACTGCGCAAAATACTCATCCTCCACATAGTCAGCACCATAGACGGGAGCCAGTTTCTCTTCTTGCAGGTTCATCAGCGGCTGGCCTAGAGCATCGAAAGCGGTGTAACGCAACTTGTTATGATAAGGCGAAGCCACGACAAGTTCACCATAGCAGATGCCTTCTGAGGCATGGGGAAAGAGGTCGTAAGTCAGCTCGTTATCAAACTTCACCGACTGCTGCCATTTCAAGTGACCATCGCGGTCGAAAGCCAACAGGACCTCACTGAAAAAGTCGTAACCGTCGAAGACAGTGTAAGTGTAGGGATAGCCGCCATAGTAGCCAGAATAGCCGTAGCTCATGCGCGTCTCCGTGTGATAATATGGCATGAAAGCTTCCACCGAAAAGATGGTCAGGTCGTCGAAATCAGTCAATCGAGGTGTCCAAAACTGGAAAGCAATCTCGCCTTTGGTGGCTTTCTGGTTTTTGCTCAACTTCAGTTTCTCTTCCCGTAGCTTTACCCGATCCGAGGCAGTCAAGGCATTCTCAATCTCAGGCATATCCTTGAACAAATACACTTTGCTGTCAGGTATACCCGAAATGAAACGCATCCATACCACGCCGACGCTTTCCTTGTCGAAGTTCTCCGTCACACCTTCAAGGTTGACCTTCCGTCCCGTCTCTCGCTCCAAAGTGCCGATGACGACGAGGTTCCTGTTTTCGTCGAAGCGAAACACCATACGGCCCAATGCGGCATTGGGGATGTTCTCGTAGCGGTAACTGCCTTGCAGGTTGCCTGTAGTGGAATAGACCAAGAACGATGTCGACACAAAGCGCTTGTTTTCAAATTCTTTGGCCGCCACAACGAAACAATGCTCTTTCGGGAAAGCCTCGGTTTGGAACAAGACATAGCTACTTGACGAAGGCGTCACCATGCGGCAAGAGTTGTTGCTCAGATCATAGAAATACAAGGCTCCATTGCCGCTTTTGTTGTTGAGAGCCACCATCATTGTGCCATCAACAACTTTCACCGACAATGGCACCGATTTCTCTGGCCATTTGTCCCAAAAGGTCTGATAAGTCTTTTCCGCCCGATTGAAACTCACCACAATGAAGTCAAGCGAGTCGGCGGCTTTTTTATTGTTCTCATTGACGAAAAGGAAAACGGCATGATGGACGTCGCTGTCAGAATCGAAGTATTTGATTTTATCGGGCAAAGGGATGAGGTCGCTTCGGGTTTCATAAAGGCTACTGTCGAGGCAGGCGAAATTCCAGAGACGGTGTTTGTCCTTGTCGGTCTTCTCAGTTTCATAGACCATGATGCCACCTGAGTCGCCAAGAGTCTGAAAATGACAACCTTGCTCTTTGTTCCAGCGGTTCACCTCATAGCGCACAGGCTCCACCTGCTGGGCGGAGACCCAAATGGAGATGAATAGAAATGCTATGAGGAGGATGTTTTTCATCTTTTCGTCGCTTTGCGTCATTGCGAGGAGGAACGACGAAGCAATCCAGAGGATAAGCTTGTTGTCTGGATTGCTTCGTTCCTCGCAATGACGCTAATGCGTCTATATTAGAACTTCACAAACTTGGAAACAGCCGTGCTGCCATTGGCAAAGCGGAAGTTGACGAAGTACACGCCGTTGACGAGTTCGTTGACATCGAGTTGGGCTTGGCCGGCCTTGCATTCCGTCTCGCTCACCTTGCGGCCCGTCACGTCGAAGACGCTGACTTGGGCATCGCTTTCGAGCATGAACGACACCTGCTCGCGGGCGGGATTGGGATAGAGGCCGATGGTTTGCGTATTGTTTTCATCCACTGAAACAAACTTCTTACCCATTATTTTCACATAGTCGATTTCCCATGCAGATGCAGCTTCGTTGGTGCTGGTATACAAGAAAGCGAAATAATAACGGCCCGCTTCAGGCTGAATCATGACATACTGACCAGACTCAGCCCATTCGTAGTTACCTGGCGAATAATCAAAAGCATCGGTGATTTCTATCCATTCAAAATCACCACCACCTGGTTCGCTAACGCCATCATAATCGGAGGAGACAAAAACTTGTATCGAATTGCCATCATACTTCCAGGCCGAGCGGAACTCAAAGGTGATTTCTTCCCATTCGTCAGCCCCAATTTCAATGGCAGGGCTAATAAGCCAGTCTTCGTTCTGATGGGGAGCACCATCGGCATAACCATTCATATAGGCATAAGTTGTGCCTTGATATTCACCATGTTGCCAACTTTGATCACCATAGGCATCATAAGCTGTGAACACACCCAATTCAACATCGAAATCTTCAAAGAGAATGGCCTCAATGTTTTCCGTTGTGGCATCATCAGTAGGATAATTGCCATCGGTCTTGTAGTCGATACTTGCACCACTATTGGTATAGGGGAAAATGGCAAAATTATAATGGGTGTTGGGGTTCAAGCCATTGAAAGTCACAATTTCAATGTCAGGACCAACATTCTTGTGCAATAAATCATCTGAAACAGGAACGCCATCGGTGGGTTTAGTAATAGTTCCCGTCGACCCTATTACGAGATACTTGATATTCATACCTTCGCAATAGGCATCAGTCCATTCGAGGGTGACATCAACGCCATCAACCCCAGAAACCATGAAATTAGAAGGATACTCACACGGCTCAGGGTCAATTTGGCCGCCACCAGCTTTGTAGAAGCTGACGCGAGTGTCGATGTTGGAAGATTCGGCATAGCAGCTGAAGAGCGGGGCATTGTTGGAAGAGTTAGGGTTGAAACGCATATTGTTGCGTTCATTCTCACCTTGGGCCACGACTTCAGCCATGCCGTCATCATTGAAAGAAATGCTCCATTGGCCGTTGGCATCGAGGGTGGTCTGTGTCTTCAACTGGTTGCTGCTGCTGCTTGAAGCATAAAGATATCCGCCTTTCACCTCGTCGTACAAGGTCCAAGCGCCAGTGCTGCCACCCAAGGTGAATTGGAACACATCTGTTTCACTAGAGGGGTCGGTACCCAGCGTTACAGTAATGGCATCGCCATCCTCTTCCACAATCTCGGGGTTGATCAGCACCAGAGGATGATCATCCATAACATCGATAACCACAATCCTCTTAAGCACGCCAACCTGCGGTG
>DAIOUZ010000007.1:21813-23910 GCA_036759285.1 Candidatus Limiplasma sp.
CGCTCACGACAACAGCATGACGGTTGTTAGCCTTTTGGTAACCCATGGCGAGGACTCCCAAATCGTCGTAATGGGCCACGATAAGGTAGTTGGCACCCGCTTCAAGGCCTGAGGCCGAAGTGACCTTTGTAAATGTCGTTTGTGCAATGCCACTCACTGAAAGGAGCAGCATAGCCACTAATGAGAATAGAACTTTTTTCATTTTGCTTGATTTTTATGTTTGACAATTAGTTAATTATACTTTTTAGGTCGGGCCTTCTACAGGCTCAGGCACCTTCGCTTTTGCAGGTCCCTGAGCTTGTCGAAGGGCCGTTATTATAGGTCAAGTGTTTCCATCTGCTCCACCGCCTTGATTTCAGGGATGACTTTTTTCATCACGGCTTCGATGCCGTTTTTAAGGGTCGACCTGCTGTGAGGGCAGTTGCCACAAGCACCCGTGAGCTGCACCATGACGACCATATCGTCGGTAAGTTCCACGAAGTTGACATCGCCGCCATCCTGTTGGAGGTAGGGACGCACCTGTTCAAGGACGTTCTTTACCTTGCGTAATATTGTTTCTTTGTCCATTATCGTTTTCCTTTCTCACGCAGAATCCGCAGAAATCGCAGAACCTGCCGGACTCTTTATTTGGGTCGCCTTACGCTTCCCATAATTCTGCGTATTCTGCGTGCAATTATTATTTCGATTTAATGATTTCTTGTGCAATCCTGTCGAAGGCCTTCGTAACTGGTGAATCAGCATCCAAGGCAAGCGGCATACCGTTGTCGCCACATTCGGCAATCTTCTCCGTAATCGGAATCTGACCCAAAAGCGGCACACCCAATTGGTCGGCAAACTGTTGACCTGTCTCTTTTCCGAAGATGTAGTATTTTTTCTCAGGCATGTCGGTAGGCGTGAAGTAAGCCATATTCTCCACCAGACCGTAAATCGGGATTTGCAAAGCCTCTTCCTTGAACATCATGGCGGCACGAAGCACATCGGCGAAGGCCACCTTTTGTGGTGTGGTGACGATGAGAGCTCCCGACACATTATATTGTTGAGCCAACGTCAGTTGGATGTCACCCGTTCCAGGAGGCATGTCAACCACCATCCAATCCAGTTCGCCCCAAAGGGTGTCGTTCATCAATTGGTTCAAGGCACTAGTGGCCATAGGGCCGCGCCAAATCAATGGACGGTTGGCATCGACGAAATAACCGATACTCAATAACTTGATGCCAAATTTCTCAATAGGCAACATCACTGTCTTACCATCTTTCTCGAACGCGGCTGGACGCTCGTTCTCCGTGCCAAACATCATCGGGACGGAAGGACCATAGATATCGGCATCAATCAAGCCTACGCGCTGATTAGCGCGTGCCAAAGCGATGGCCAGATTGGCCGCCACTGTCGACTTGCCGACACCACCCTTGCCCGAAGCCACAGCGATGATATGCTTCACCTTCGAGAGGGCTGTCTTCTCCTCCACTACCTTGATTTCGATGTCGACATCCTCGCCAAACACCTCGGTCAGCGTGCGCTTGGCACCATTCACCAAGATATCGTTCTTCGGGTCGTTGGCATGTTCCATAACAAGGTCGAAACGGATGGCATTGTCCCTAACCATCAGGTTTTCAACCATATTCAAAGCGATGATATTGTCCCCTTTGGGGAAATAGATGACGTCCTTCAGGACTTCCTGTACATTTTCTTTATTTAGCATGAGTTTAAATAATTATCGCTGCAAAGGTAAGAAATAGTTTAGAGTTGAGCGTTTAGAGTTAAGAGTTTTTTATTAACGTGCAACAGCGATGCGTTTAGAAATTGTTCCGTTTTCCGTCTTGACTCGCAATAGATAGAGTCCTTCAGACACATGTTGCAAATCAATAGTCGCTTGATCGCCTGCAACTTCCTTCTGTAGCAAGCACTGTCCCAAGGTATTGTATACTGACACCTCCGTCATACCTTCAGCTTCAACGGTGACAACGTTTTTCGTCGGATTGGGGTATACCTTCATCGAGGCTTCATTTTCGTCAACACCTGTGGGCGAGTAATAGACATGCAATTCAAAGACATTGGTTTCATACTTGCGGTTAGCCGGCGACGAAGTGCAGTCCAAGT
>DAIOUZ010000007.1:23920-32388 GCA_036759285.1 Candidatus Limiplasma sp.
GAACATAATTTTACATTTTCCATTAAAAACAAAGAATTTATAGTCTCTAAGCTCCTTTGTTTTTTCATCTTCCATATATTTTTCGGCTATTATCCTTGGAGGAACATCTTTATATGGCCATTCTCGTCCATTCCAGTAGGCGAGTAATAGACATGCAGTTCAAAGACATTCTCATAGTAATGGCGGTTGGCAGGCGACGAAGTGCAGTCCAAGTCGCCATAATAGGCATAAAGGCGATAATAATAATCGCCCTCCTGGGTCATCGCATTGTCGGTATAGGTAATCGCCGAGGAGTTCAACAGTTTGATGCGGTGGAATTCGCCGTCGCCGTCTTTTCTGAAGAGATAATAACCCGAGAGGCCATCGTTAGGCTCTGGTTTCTCCCAATGCAACTTAATCTTGTAATTGTTGGTGTATTCGAAATCCAAGTCACGAGGCGGATAACAAGGTCCTACCGAGGTGCATGACTCGTTGGAGTACTCACCGTTCTCGCCGCCTTCGCAAAGCACAGCCACACGATAGCAGTGACCACCCATGGCGACATTATCGTCAAGGAACGTCGTTCCCTCTTGGATAAGACGATAAAGCTGACCGTCACGATAAATATTGTAACCATAACCAGGATTCTCGACGGCATCCCAAATAAGCAGGATGGCCTCGTCTTGAACCGTAGCCACCAAATTCTCGGGAGTGCCACAGGAGAGGTCGCCGCCACAAGTGTTGTTGGTTTCGAAGAAGATGCCTTCAGTCAGGTCGTCGGAACTACCGGTGAACGAATACACCGTGTTGTTGTCAGCATCTTTGATGACAAAGGCCATGGTGTTCACCGTCTGATTGGAAGCTGTCCATCCGAAGCTCAGCCTTCCCAATGGCATGTCGGGCTCAACGGAAACAGTAGTCGACGAAGTCATCGTGTAACTACCCAGCACTTGGCCTATAGTATTATAGACGTTAATACAGCCACCAAACCAACCTTGGAACGAGTTGGTCGTCATGATTATCTTCCATTGGCAGGTAGGCCCAACCAACACCTTCATGACATTGGCGTGTTTGCCCACACGATCATTAGCCACAGCATATACCGCATAGTGATAGATATCGTAACGCGGCACATTAATATCTTCGATTTCCATGGCTGCGCCAGGCGTGACATCGGTCAAAGTTGCAATGATTTCGTTGTCGCGCAGCACCACGACTTGCTCAATGGCATTCAAAGCCGTGCCATCAAGGGTGGTGGTAGGATTGGTCCAGTTGAGGCGCACTTTCAAATCGGTGTCGGAAGTAGGAACGGCCGTGAAATCGGTAGGCACCGAAGGCGTTTGATTGTAAACCCAAGAGGGGACAAAGTTGAACATGGCATCAGCGGGATGCGTGTAGGGCGCGTCGTCGATGAGATACCAGCCATCGCTGCTGCCGCCCCAGCCTAAGTTGAAGTGGAACATGTCGTAATCGTCGTAACCGTCGCACACGAAGGCATGGCAACCATCATTCTCACAACCGCCATAATACATTGGCCAGCCCATATCGAACTGCTCACGCACCATAGTCTTCCAAGTCTCCGTCTCATAGTCATTGCGCGAACGTTGCACATTAGCATCACTATAATCGAAATAGGTATGCATGACACCAGGGATAGGGCCCGATGCACCACCGCTACCATCTGGACCATAACCCATGTCGATGGTCACGCCACAGTGGAAGCAAAGTGTACCAGTTGCCAGTTTCTCTGCTTCTGAAGAGTTGCTGCTCAACACATTAGGCATGTTGTCCCAATCATAATCGGTGTTGCCGAAGTCGGCACAAATCTGGCCGTAGTCCTCATGATAATAGCAATGGCTGCCGTTGCCTTTGGAGGGATAGGCCCAAAAACGCATCAGTTGCGACATGGCGGTGGCGAGACAGCCCACATAGGTATGTCCTCCTGAGCCAGCTGGGTCCTCAGGGCAGCAGCAGTTGTAAGGATAGTCCTGATTCCATTTGGTCTGGCAGAAATAGCCTGTGCCGCGACCTCCGTTGCGCGAGATGAGATGTCCGTGCTGAAGTATGGAGTTCCATTCCGTGGCCACATCAGGAGTAGCAACCGAGTGACGCAATTGTAACATACACTCAGCCACGCCGTCCAAATAATACACCAACGCGGGCGGGATATTGGAAGCATCAAACGACGATTCATCGGAATAGCCGATGACAGGGCGGTGCGCATCGTCGCCAGCGATGATGACAAAGGCATGATCACCCACATTAAAAACAAAGAACGCCTCATCCTGACCCGTGTAAACGAGTTGTGGTGTGGCGCGTTCCATAACAAATTGCGTCGAAGCAAATTTCTGTGCCGCTGTCAGAGCAATATTACGGTCAATGGGTTTGGCTTGAAGTGTCATTATACTGATAATCAGTGTAATGACGGATAAATAAAACTTTTTCATTTTCAGACAATGTTTCAATTTGCCTGCAAATGTAGCATTATTTCTCCAAAAATGATTCTACCGCTGCGTTAAATACCTCATAATTCTTGTTTGCCACAAAATGGTCGCCTTCGAGTATGGACAGCGTTGCATTCGGCAAACTCTTGTATATAAGCCTTGTATGTACGTCTTTGATCATATCTCTTGTGCCAGCGACAACCAAAATGGGCATCGTCAATCGGGCAAGTTCAGCAGGGTCGATATGCGGCTCGTTAACCATCAGGCCAAGCATCTCAGCGTTTCGCTTGGCTTGCTCGGATTTCTTGGAAAACAGATTCGCGATGCGATAACCAATTTCAATAGGCCATTGATACAAAGGCTTCACCCCACTTGGGAAGAGGTTGGCACCGTCCACAACCATCTTCTCCACCTGTTCGGGATACTTCAAGGCAAAGGTAAGTGCAATATTACCGCCATCAGAAAAGCCCAACAGGATGGCTTTTTTGATACCTTTTTCATCCATGAAGTCGTGTAAGTCCTCGGCAAATTGGACGATGGTGAAAGGCTTCTCCCCTCTCGGTGACTTGCCATGCCCTCTTGTGTCAATGGCAATGACGCGGTAACTAGCCGAAAAATATCCAATTTGATGTTCAAAGTAATCGCATCTCTCGCCGTTGCCGTGGAGTAGAATCAATGGTCGGCCTTGGCCTTGTTCGATGTAGTGGAGTTGAATGTCTGACATGTCTTTTTATGTCGGCCCTTCGACAGGCTCAGGGACCTTAGCTTGTTCAGCCGACTAAGGTCGTTGAGCTTGTCGAAACGCCGCTTTTTTAGGTTTTGTTATTTATAAAGTGAGCTCGCTCCTCTTCCGAAAACTTCTCAATCGCATACCGCAGCATCGTGCGCGGCATAGTAGTGTATCGCGTTGAAAGCCAGTCCTTCAATCGTTGCTCATCGCGTTTGCCCGCCTCGCGAAGGAGCCAGCCGACGGCCTTTTGCAAGAGGTCGTGCAAGGGTTGAGGCTTGGCAAGGAAGATGTCGGCAATGGCATAGGTGTCATCCAATTGGCCGTGACGGATGAATTGCATCGTGCTCACCATGCCGATACGCTGCTCCCAAATCGTCTTCCCGTCGCGGGCGAAGTCGTAAAGTATAGTTCTGTCCTTGTCCAAGAGCCAGGTGCCAAGCAATTCGTAACAAGATAAATCGACCAAGTCCCAATTGTTAATATATTGTATGTGAGCGAGATAGAAGTCAACGCATTGTTGCTGCAAAGTTTTGTCTTTCTTGGCATGCTTGAAGATTTGAACCAAAGTCAACAAAGCAGCCAAGCGCATTTCGTGAAATTCGGAACGGATACAAGTTTCCAAATCATCGAAAGAGGTCTCCTGCCAGCATTGCTTCACCACCTCACGTGTGACAGGCACCTTGATACCCAAGAATTTGTCACCCTCACCATATTGACCTTTTCCGGTCTTGAAGAAACGCGACAGGCCTTCAATTTGGGTGGGGTTTTGCTTCGCAAGGAGTTCGTCATAGAGTCTATTCATGCTAAAACTGTCTTTCAGAGCTCGCAAATTTAGAAACTTTTTCCCAAAACATTCAATATTAAATGTTTTTCATTACTTTTGCACCATCATTATAAAGTCATTCAACATGAAAAAAGTTTCCATACTTCTAGTCCTGGTCATGAGCACCTTGTTTGCTTTGGCACAAAATGGCCGCATCGACTTGCGCCATGAAACGAAGGCTGAGATCACAAGAAGCGAATTCACCAAATTCACTGCCGTGTTCAGCTATGGCTCTATTGAGAGTATCGAATTACCCACCGAACGTGGCACTTTCTCTGAAATCGCCATCGAAGGCACTTACGCTTCGGGCGAAATCGGCCCGCCCGAACTGCCTGCCTCTCATCAACTGCTGGCTGTGCCTTTTGGCGCCACACCTCGTGTCACGGTGACGAATTATTCTTACACCGACTACGACCTCGCAACCTATGGTATCAATACCATCGTACCTCGTCAGCCTTCTGTTCGCAAGGACCAGAATCCTGACGAAGTCGAGTTCGTTTACAACGCCGCAGCCTACCAGACCCGCAGCCTTGCTTCGGTTCCTGAAGCTACCATCGAAGTGCAAGGCACGATGCGTGGCATCCGCGTTGGCTCGTTGGTTGTCAACCCTGTGAGCTACAATCCTGCCTCCAACACTTTGCGTGTGTTCAACAATATCGAAGTGGAATTTCGATGGTGCCGACCGTGCCGAGACCGAACGCATGTTACTGAGCACCTACAGCCCCTATTTCGACATCGTCTACAAACAGATGTTCAACTACCGCCAAATTCTCGACGTCTACACCGATCACCCCGACTTGATGGCCTATCCTGTCCACATGATTGTCATCACACCTGAAAACTACATCTCCGCTTTGCAGCCCTGGATCAACTGGAAAATCCAAAAAGGTTTCGACGTGAACGTGGTGACCACGGCACAAGCCGGCGGCAACTATAACGCCATCCAGTCCTACGTACAGAACTTGTATACTACTGGTGTCAGCCAAGGTGCCACCCCGACTTTCGTCATCCTTGTGGGCGACACGGGACAAATCCCAGGAAAACCCAGTGGCACTACCACCCAAAAAGTGACCGACCTTTATTATGGTTCAATCGACGGCGACTACTTCCCAGATATGTTCTACAGCCGCATGTCGGCCGAGAACACCAACCAAGTCACTGCCATCGTCAACAAGATTCTGCAATACGAGCAATACACCATGCCCGACCCCAGCTACCTGAACAACGTGACCCTTATCGCCGGTTGGGACAGCTATTGGACCAATTACGTCGGCAAACCCACCATTCAATATGCGATGCAGTATTATTACAACACCGCACATGGTTTCACCAATGTGTATAACTGGTTAGGCCAGCCTTATACGGGCTGCTATGCCTCGTTGAGTTCTGGTACTGGCTTTGTCAACTACACGGCCCACGGCAGCGAAACCGCTTGGTCCGACCCTCAACTGTCCAGTTCCCAAGTGAATGCGCTCACCAACACCAACAAATACTTCCTCGCCATGGGTAACTGCTGCTTAACTGGCAACTTCGGTTACAGCCAACCCTGCTTCGGTGAGGCCATGCTCCGTGGCGAAAACAAAGCCGCCTATTCTTATATTGGTTCCTGCCCTGTGACTTATTGGTATGAGGACTATTACTTCGGCGTGGGTGCCACAAGCACCTTTGGCCAAATGCCCAACATCAACAACACAGCTACAGGTGTTTACGACGGCATCTGGATGGACGATACATACAACACCGTCTCTTCCATCGTTTTCCTTGGCAACCTTGCTGTGTGTTATGCCCATGCAGGAAACTATCAAACCAGTTCCAGCCCGACTTATTATTGGCAAGCCTATCACGTAATCGGGGACGGTTCCATCATGCCTTACCGCGTGAATCCGACCCCCAACACGGTCAACCATGCCAGCACCTTCCCCACGGGTGCCACCTCATTCACGGTGAGTGCTGAAGCGGGTTCGTATGTCGGCATCTCGCAAAATAACGTGCTAAAAGGCGCAGCTTTGGTGCCAGCTTCGGGTACAGTCAATGTGCCAGTAAGCGGTGTCGGTTCAGGACAAGTGAAGATTGTGGTCACCAAGCCACAACGTCAGCCTTACATCCAAGACATTAACGTGGGCGGTGGCGGCACAAGCTACAACATCACCGTGAGCGCCAATCCTACCAATGGTGGCACTGTCAGCGGTGGCGGCACCTATCAGCAAGGCCAATCCTGCACTGTGAGTGCAACGGCCGCTACAGGTTATACCTTCTTGAGATGGACGGAGAACGGCACTCAAGTCTCCACCAATCCCAACTACACCTTTACCGTTACAGGCAACCGTACTTTGGTGGCGCAATTCCAACAGCAGACATACACTATCAGTGTTTCTGCCAACCCGACCAACGGAGGTAGTGTTACTGGCGGCGGCGCTTATCATTATGGTGACAACTGCACCGTTATCGCCACACCTGCCAACGGCTATGCCTTCACCAATTGGACGGAAAATGGCAACGTGGTTTCCTCCAATGCTACTTACACCTTCACCGTCACAGGCAACCGTACTTTAGTGGCTCATTTCCAAACCCAAACCTACACCATTACAGCTACTGCCAATCCAAACAACGGCGGCACAGTCACAGGTGGTGGTACCTTTAACTATGGTCAAAGCTGCACTTTGACTGCAACACCTGCTACAGGCTACACTTTCGTCCGCTGGACCAAGAACGGAGCGCAGGTCAGCACCAATGCCACTTACACCTTCACTGTGACTGAATCGGCGGCATACGTGGCGCATTTCGAACTGCAGAGCTTCACTGTCAGCGTGAGTGCCAACCCGACCGATGGCGGAATAGTTACAGGTGGTGGCACTTTCAATTATGGCCAAAACTGTACTGTCAATGCTATGGCCAACGAAGGCTACAACTTTGTTAATTGGACGGAAGGCGGCAATGTGGTCTCAACCAATACCCATTATAGCTTCTCTGTCACCAGTAACCGCACCTTGGTAGCCAACTTCGTGTTGCAAACCGTTCAAATTGCAACCATTGTCGACCCTGCTGAAGGCGGCACTGCTACGGGCGCTGGCACATACAACTACGGTGAAGAAGTAACCATTTCCGTGGAGACCAACGAAGACTGGGCTTTCCAAAACTGGACCAAAAACGGTGTAATTGTCTCAGAGGAAAAGACCTTCACTTTCACTGCCACAGAAAGCTGCACCCTGATAGCCAACCTCCTCTACACCGAAGGCATCGGCGAACAAAACGGCAGCAAGACCTTGATTTATCCTAACCCCGTCAACAACAAGCTAACCGTTGAGGCGCAAGAGGCTCTTGGCACTGTGGAAATCTACAACCTCATGGGTACGTTGGTCTACAGCCAGAAAGACTGCGCCAACAAGGTGGAAATCAACACCTCCGACCTGCCCACTGGCATCTATTTCATTCGTATGACGAATGACAAGACTTCAGAGGCCAGAAGGTTTGTGAAGGAGTAATTCAGGCTAGATAAATTTGAAACCGACCGTCTATGTCATTCCGATGGGAATCTATAGACGGTCGGTTTCTTTATGTCTTGTTTTATTGTTTTGTTTTATTCTTCGCTCGGTTGTGGCACTGCCGCACGGCTTTGGTTGACAATCCAAACACCAGAAAACACCAGAATCATAGCAACAATTTTCTTCCATGTAAGATGGTCTAAACCGATGATAATGCTAATGATTGTCGCGATGATAGGCTGCACATAATTATACATGCTGACCAATGTGGGGCGTAGCCGTTTTTGACCAACGGGAATCAAAAAATAAGCGACAAAAGTGGCAAAAAACACCACATAGGCCACCTGCCAAAGCACCTTACTCTCCATCTGGCCAAAGGGAAGTTGGAAGAAATGCCGTGCGTTGAACGGCAAAGCCACCAGCATGGAAAACAGAAACATCCATTTCATGAAGGTGACTACATTGTATTTTGAAATCAGCGGGCGGAAGATGCCGAGATAAAGGGCAAAAGTCAGGCCATTGAGGACAGCGAGGACAATGCCCATGGGTTTCGTTTCAGAGGCACCGCCACCAAGACCCACCGAATTGAAAATCAAGATTAAAACACCCACCAAACTCACCAAAACACCACCGATTTTTTTGCCTGTAATGGGTTCTTTCAAAAAGATTGCCGCTACAAACATGGTCATGATAGGCGTGCAGGTGTTGGCGATGCTCAAGTCAATGGAGGTCGTCATGGTGATGGCTTTCAGAAAGCTCATCTGCGTGAGAAAAAGACCGAGCATGGATGCCACAAAGATTTGCAACAAGTCTTTCAGCGGCACCTTTTCTTTGGGCATAAAGAGCGACAAGAGCCAAAACAATACTGTGGCTCCTGTCGCCCTCAGGCAAAACAAGTCCATGGGGGTCAGCACGTGTGCGTTGGAGATGTTCTTACAGCAGACAATATTGAACCCGAAGATGCAGTAGGCACCGAAACAAGCGAGGTGCCCCGTCAGTGTGGACTTATT
>DAIOUZ010000007.1:32398-32698 GCA_036759285.1 Candidatus Limiplasma sp.
CGATCCAATAGACATAATTCTCCTTGCGCGGCTTGGCTTCGGGATAATCGCCCTTCACATAGCCCAGGATACAGTTGCCGATACCAACATACTTGGTGGTGTCGATGCCCAGTCCGGCGAGGATGGCCTTGCCTTCTTCGGTCTCGAAAACTTCCTTGGCGCGGTGAATCCAGCAGGAGCCTAAGCCTTTGGCATGAGCGGCGTTGAGCAGGTTACCCATAACGAGCGAGCCGTCTTCCTTCCATGTCATGGCGGCAGTACTGTCTGCTAAGACCACCAGTACCACGGGAGCACCATAGA
>DAIOUZ010000008.1:0-6760 GCA_036759285.1 Candidatus Limiplasma sp.
TCATGGGCTCCAAGCCCTGATACTTGCGCTTCTCGTTGATGGCAGCCTTCATGAAATTGGTCATCGACACGCCTGGAATCTCCACAGGGTACTGGAAACTCAGGAAGAGTCCCTCATGGGCCCTGTCCTCAGGCTTCATCTCCAACAGGTTCTTACCATTAAAGTAGGCCTCACCCTCTGTTACCTCATAAAGCGGATTGCCTACAAGCACAGCGCTCAGGGTAGACTTACCAGAGCCGTTTGGTCCCATGATAGCATGTGTCTCGCCATCGTTAATCACGAGATCAATGCCTTTCAGTATTTCTTTATCGCCTATCTTGGCGTGTAAGTTTTTTACTTCTAACATATTTCTAATTGAGAATTGACAATTGAAAATTGAGAATTATGATTACCCTACTGTGCCTTCGAGGGAAACGCTAAGGAGTTTCTGCGCCTCAACGGCAAACTCCATGGGGAGTTTCTGGAGCACTTCCTTGGCATAGCCATTCACGATGAGTCCGACAGCCTGCTCGGTGGGGATGCCTCGCTGGTTACAATAAAAGAGCTGGTCCTCAGAAATCTTCGAGGTTGTGGCCTCGTGTTCGAAGATGGCGGTGTCGTTATGCACGTCCATATAGGGGAAGGTGTGAGCACCACAATCCGAGCCCAAGAGCAGAGAGTCGCACGAAGAGTAGTTACGGGCATTATCTGCTGTAGCAGCCGCCCTTACCAATCCACGATACGAGTTTTGCGAATGACCAGCCGAGATACCCTTCGAGATGATCGTCGACTTGGTATTCCGTCCGATATGAATCATCTTCGTGCCTGTATCCGCCTCCTGATAGTTGTTGGTGACAGCAACGGAATAGAACTCAGCCTGGGAGTTGTCGCCACGCAAGATGCATGAGGGATATTTCCATGTGATGGCCGAACCCGTCTCGACCTGCGTCCAAGAAATCTTGGAACGGTCGCCGCGACATAAGCCACGCTTAGTGACAAGGTTGTACACACCGCCCTTGCCGTCCTTGTCGCCAGGGTACCAGTTTTGCACCGTGGAGTATTTCACCTCGGCATCAGTCTCGGCGATAATTTCCACAATAGCCGCATGAAGCTGGTTTTCATCGCGTTGCGGAGCCGTGCAGCCTTCCATGTAACTCACATAGGCACCTTCATCAGCGACAATGAGCGTGCGCTCAAACTGGCCCGTGTTGGCCGCGTTGATGCGGAAATAGGTGGATAGTTCCAAGGGGCAACGCACACCCTTCGGGATGTAGCAGAACGAGCCATCGCTGAAGACTGCCGAATTAAGTGCGGCAAAGAAGTTATCAGTGTACGGCACCACCTTGCCAAGATATTTCTTCACCAAGTCAGGGTGCTGCTTGACAGCCTCGCTGAACGACATGAAAATAACGCCGTGCTTAGAGAGCGTCTCTTGGAAAGTCGTCTTCACCGAGGTCGAGTCCATCACCGCATCAACGGCCACACCCGAGAGCTTTTTCTGCTCGTCTAAAGAGATGCCGAGTTTGTCGAAGGTGGCCAACAGCTCGGGATCCACCTCATCGAGGCTCTGTTTCTGCTTCCGCTTGCGTGGCGCAGCGTAATAAATGATGTCCTGATAATTGATTTCGGGAATGTCGAGATGTGCCCAATTGGGTTGTTTCAAGGTCTGCCAATGGCGGAAAGCCTTCAGGCGGAACTCCAACAGCCATTCTGGTTCTTCTTTCTTCTTGGAAATCAAGCGGATGATGTCCTCATTCAAGCCCTTCGGCACAAAATCGGTCTCAATGTCGGTCACGAAGCCGTATTCGTATTCTTTGTTCGTGACTTCGCTGATGATATTTTCGTTCGGATTCTGATCCATATTTTTCTTTTTGAAGCGGGGACCCTTCGACAAGCTCAGGGACCCTGCCTTTTCCTTATTAAGAATGATTTCAAATTAGGCCGCAAAGATACGATATTATTATGGTTTGAAAGTATTTTTCCACAAAATACATTCATCTTTTGCCCTTTCCATTTTTTTCCGTTAGTTTTGCAGGCTGTATGAGCAAAGAAAACAAGAAAAAAGGCTTTTGGTTTTATCTCGGCAGGGTGATGGCCGGCCTTGGCATCGCTTTACTGCTGCTCATATTGTACATTTATCTCTCCGTGCCCACATACAGTTTCAAGGAACCGCGCCCTTTCTCGGGCGATTACCTCTACAACCCTTACCAAGACATGAAGCCCGACCAATGGAAGAAATACCACTTTCATTGCCATTCGCGCAGGTATTTCGGGCTGACCAACGGGCGAAAGAGCAAGGAAGCGACCATCGACAGCGTGTATCAAGCCTTAGGCTACGACCACTACGGCATCTCGGACTACATGGGCATCAACACGCACGGTGCTGAAAGAGAAGACTATATCCCCGCATACGAACACGGCTATGGTCTCTTCCGCAAGACACACCAAATCTGCATCGGAGCCGAAAAGGTGTATTGGCCCGACTTCCTCTTCATGCAAAATCTCAACATGAAGCAACACATGCTCAACAAGTTGGGCGAACGTTGCCGTTTCGTCATGCCCGCCCATGCCTCGTTCACCAAAGGCTACAAGGTGAACGACATGATGTTTTTGAGCAATTACCATCTGCTTGAAGTGCTGAATCCATACGGCAACGCGTTCGAGCACTGGGACATGGCCCTTTCCCACGGTCACCGTGTGTATGCACTTGGCGACGATGACACCCATAACATCAACAAGCCCAGCGAAGTATGTCACAACCTCACCATGATCAACACACCAGACCTTAACCCCGAGCATATTTATGAAGCCTTGGACAAGGGCTTGTGTTACGCCGTGGAGTTCGACAATTTTTTCCATTTCCCTATGACACTCGAAGAAAAGGTCAAACAAGTCCGCGCCTTGCCTTACCTGACACGCGCTGAGTTGGTTGGTGACACCTTGTTTGTTGAGATATCAGCGGGCAAGATGCATGAGGTGAAATTCATCGGGCAGGACGGCAAAGTGCTGAAAACGGAAGAAAATGTCGCGACAGCCTATTATGTCATCCAACCCGAAGACCACTATGTTAGGACGCAAATCAATGTCAACGAATTGCAACATTTTTATCTCAATCCAGTCACAAGACATCCGACTCCCACACCTATTGACCAGCGTTTGGATGTCGTCAACAAGGCGCAGACCTATTTGTATTGGTTCGTTTACATCGTGGCCTTCGCGACCTTGGCATGGTATCTCTTCAAAATGGCTAAAGCCAAAAAAGAGGAAAGCAAGTGAGGATTAAAGAGCAAAATATCAACAAGATACTGATTTGGCTTTTGGCCATCAGCGCAATCGTAAGAGGCATTTTGGCCGCATGGATGGAATTTGGCAACGATGAGGTCTATTACTGGGCCTATGCCCTCTATCCTGACTGGAGCCACTTCGACCATCCGCCCATGGTGGGTTGGGTAATTCAACTTTTTAGCCTTAACCTATTGTTCGACAGCGAGTTCTTCATCCGATTGGCCTCTGTTGTGTTTATGACTGCCAACACCTATTTTATATTTCGCATCGGAAAAGAAATCAAAGATGCACAGGCGGGACTCTATGCTGCGCTGCTCTATACCGCTTCCATCTATGCCTTTGTCATCACGGGCATCTTCATCATGCCCGACACACCGCTGATGCTTTTTTGGCTGCTGGCCTTCTGGATGAGTGTAAAGTATTTCTCTGGATTGCCGCGCTTCGCTCGTAATGACGACATTGACGCGATTCACGTCATTGCGAGGAGGAACGACGAAGCAATCCAGAAAGGTTCGGCCCTTCGACAGGCTCAGGGACCTTTACTTCTTTTCGGATTATTCGCAGGCATGGCCATGCTTTCCAAATACTCTGGCATTTTCCTTTGGGTCGGACTAACACTTTATCTCTTGATTTTCAATAGAAAACAGTTCAAGAATCCTTATCTATACCTTTCCCTCTTAATTTCCGTACTTTGTTGTTTGCCCATTCTATTATGGAACCTCAAATATGACTTTATCAGCTTCAGTTTCCATGGTGCTCGTGTAGGCGGAAACAAGCTCAACTTCAGCACTTTCGGCACTGAAATTGCGGGCGAGTTTTTCTACAATAACCCTGTCAACTTTGTTTTGGCCATTATCGCCATTATTGCGGCCTTCAAAAAGAAACACAACATCGAGAAATCCACACAACAGCTTATCTTGTGCATCGCGTTACCTTTGATTGTGGTGTTTCTGTTTTTCTCTCTCACCCGCCCTACTTTGCCCCATTGGAACGCGCCCGCATACGTGTTGTTAATCCTGTTATCCACGGTATATCTGCGCGATAAACAAAGCGATACCGAGAAACTCCCAAAATCTATCATCGCGGCTTTGGCAGTGCTTTTAATCACCTTGATGGTTGGTGTGGCAGAAATCAAAACAGGTTTCATCCCTTTGGACAAACACACCGAACCAGAGAGGCTGGGTCGCAACGACTTCACCCTCGACATGTACGGCTGGCGACAACTCGGAGAAAAGTTCGCCAATTTCCGGAAAGAGAAGATTACAGAAGGCGTGATGAAACCTGAAGATGGCATCGTGGCCAACCAATGGTTCCCCCTTGCCAATCTCGACTATTACGTGGCTCGTCCCATAGGCATGAGAGTCATGGGCTTAGGGTGGCCTGAGTTTTTGCACAAATATTTGTGGATCAATGATAAACGTGGCGGTTTCCATTTGGGCGAAAACTATTGGTTCCTCTCCGACAGTCGTTATTTTAAAAACCCGAAGGAGACCTACCAATGGTATTTCAAGGAGATTGAACTGGTGGGGGTTATTCCCATTGAACGTGGAGGGAAAACAGTGAAAAACTTCTTTGTCTACACCTGCAAAGACCTGATGGATTTACCGCCTACCTTGCAGGATTTCATGGCGCAATCCGCCGCAGGAGATAAATAGTGCTGTCAGAGGCTACAGTTTCATAATCCTCGCGGTCAGGGAAAGCTCTCTTCCAATACACCTTTTTGTCAAAATAAGGTTGGGTAATCAGCACATAATCAGCATTCGGATTGGGTCTGTAGTCGAGGTCGTAGATTTGGTTCCGCAAAGCCAAATGGGGCACAAACATCGATGCGGCACTCACCGAGGCCTCGTCAGGAATCTGTTTGATGAGCTCACGCGCAAACCGAGCGTCAAACTTCCGCTGCTCATAATGCCGTCCTTGATAGATGCAGATTTGGTCATAGAAAACAAAAGAATGTGGCTCACCGAGGGTATAAAAAGTGGTCAGCAGCGTGGAAAGCAATAGTGCCGAAGACAAGACCAAGCGAGAAACAGACTTTTTCAGCTTGACAATCACCAAGAAAGAGGCGATGACGATGACAGGCATGACTTCCACATTGTAATGAACCGAAATGCCCCAAAACATCGCGTCGGTGGCAAACATCTTTTGTGCAATAAGCGGAATCAGCATAAACAAATAGTTGGTTTTCAACAAAGTAAGTGCCATTCCTGTGGCCATGGCGCACCAATAGAATTCGGCTTTGCGTCCGTCAAGCGCTGGAATGCCGCTCGTGTTGGTGAACAAAATCCGCAGCGTTTCAGCAGGATGTGTAAGCAAACGATGACCAATCTCCATATAATTGCTGCCAAGATAGTCATACCTGCTAATGCCAGCTCCTCCTATTTTTGGAAGTATCAACATATTGACAACCAAGAAATAAGCCAAGGCAAAAACCGCATAACCAAGCAAATACAACAGCGTTTTCCGGTCTTTACGATAGTCCCACATCAAACCGACGGCGACGAAAAACAGCCAAAGCGAGAGGTTCTCCTTTCCAATGACAAAAAGCACCACCATTAACGAAGCCCAACCAAAACGACTTTGTTTGATGAAATAAAGCAGCCAAGGCAACATCATGGCAGTCAGTACATTGGAATGATAATCGTAGGAAAGCGCATGGAGGATGCCGAACGAGAAGAAAAACACCGTGACTGCCAATAAGGGCATAAGATGGTCGTCGGTATAAAGCCCAATCAATTTGAAAATGCCCCAGCCACCAAACAGCACAGCCGCAATCTGGACAATGAGCAGGGTATAGCTGCCAAACACATACACCAACGGCGAAAGTAGCACGAGATAAAGGTCGAAATGTGCTGCCAAGATGCTCTGTGGTGCGTCCTTGAACATGCTGCAATCATCGATACGGAAATGGGCATAGTCGTACATCGCGTGGGTATACAGCCCCAAATCGAGCGCGTAGGTCTTGAAAAGGTAATGATTGACCAATGAAATGAGGGCATACAACACCCCTGCAACGGTAAAAACCGCTCCCAAAGTGATGTTTTTCTGTCGTTTGCTCAAGGTCAGTTCCTTCATTCCGACCGCTTACTTTTCCGCTTGGAATAAGGTGATGATGTTGAGAATCACCTCTGAAGCCTTCATCATGCTTTCAAGCGGTACGTACTCTAACTTGCCGTGGAAATTATGTCCACCAGCGAAGATATTGGGGCAAGGCAGACCCATGAAGGAGAGATTGGCGCCGTCGGTGCCGCCACGGATGGGCTGCACTTTCGGCTTGATGTTGGCCATCTCCATGGCTTTGATGGCGCGCTCCACAATGAAGAAATGAGGCTCCACCTCTTGGCGCATGTTGTAATACTGATGCTTCAGCTCAAGCTTCACCACTTCACCATATTTCTTGTTCAAAAACTCGGCCACCGAGGTAATCAAAGCCTTCTTTTCCTCGAACTTCTGACGGTCATGGTCTCGGATGATATACGACATCGTGGTCTCCTCC
>DAIOUZ010000008.1:6835-7378 GCA_036759285.1 Candidatus Limiplasma sp.
ATTAAGTTCCATCGCAATCAGCATGGAATTCACCATCTTGTCTTTGCCATAGCCAGGATGGATGTTGCTGCCTTGGATGTGGATCTTTGCACCAGCGGCATTGAAGTTCTCATACTCCAGCTCACCGATTTCGCCGCCGTCCATAGTGTAGGCGTATTTGGCACCGAATTTCTTCACGTCGAATTTCACCACACCGCGCCCAATCTCCTCATCTGGTGTAAAACCAATCTTGATTTCGCCGTGCTTGAAGTCGGGATGCTCCATCATATACTGGGCAGCATACATGATTTCAGCCACGCCAGCTTTGTCATCGGCGCCGAGCAGGGTCGTGCCATCGGTGGTAATCATCGTTTGGCCCTTATATTGCTGCATCTCAGGAAATTCTGAAACACGCAGGACGATGTTCTTTTCCTTGTTCAGAACGATGTCGTTGCCGTCGTAGTTCGGGATGATTTGCGGCTTGATGTTGGCACCAGAAGCATCAGGCGAGGTATCGACATGTGCGATGAAGCCGATGGCAGGAATATCACGGTCGACATTGGA